>JADLBG010000160.1 GCA_020847895.1 Bryobacterales bacterium | reverse complement strand
TATTCGCGGGAGAACTGCTCTAGGAAGTGCCGTACCAGCAGGGGCAGGTCCTCCCTGCGCTCGGCGAGCGTGGGGAGTTTGAGTTCGACCATCGAGAGGCGGAAAAACAGATCACTACGGAATTCTTGTTCCGCGACAGCGGCTCGAAGGTCGCGGTTGGTGGCCGCCACGATGCGCACATTGACTTTGCGGACGGAAGGAGAGCCTACCCGCTGCACCTCCTGGTTCTGGACGGCCCGGAGCAGTTTTGTCTGTGCGGCGAGCGGCATTTCCCCGATCTCATCAAGGAAGAGCGTTCCACCGTGCGCATATTCAAAGAGACCCATTCTGTCCTGGTTCGCCCCGGTAAAGGCTCCCCGGACATAGCCGAACAACTCGCTCTCGATGAGTGTTTCCGTCAGCGCCGCGCAATTGCAGGCCACGAACGGGCCCTTGGAGGCAGGGCTGAGGGAGTGCAGCGCGCGCGCCACCAATTCCTTGCCGGTGCCTGTGGCTCCGGAGACGAGCACATTGCGGAAATGGGGGCCGACACGGCGGATTTTCGCAAAGACTTCGAGCATGAGCGGACTGCGCCCGATGATGCCCCGGAAGTTGCAGGCGCGTGTGAGTTCCTCCTCGAGTGCCTGCGCCTTGCGCTGTGCTTCGGTTTCCGCGATGAGACGGCTGACGCGTTCCTGAAGCCTGTCCAAAGCAATGGGCTTGTTGAGATAGTCGCAGGCTCCCTTCTGGATGGCCTCGACGGCAGACTCCGTCGAGTAGTGGGCAGTCATGAGGATGACGTCTGTGGAAGGTTCGGTCTCCATGGCGCGTTCGAGAAATTCCAGGCCGGACATGCCCGGCATCATGAGATCCACAAGCACAATTTGCGGACGGACAGTGCGCAGGAGTTGAAGCCCTTTCTCCGGGTCCTCGGCAGTGAGGATTTCCAAGCCCTCCTGTTCGAGAGCGGAGGAGATCAGATCGAGGGACTGGCGGTCATCGTCGATGGCGAGGAGCGTGACCATTCAGCCCACAATAAACTCTTGGCGGCGGCCCTGTCCAACCTCGTTGCGTGACCTACCTGCTGAAGGCAGCCAACAGGAGGACCATGAGGAGGCCCATCAGGGTTCCGAGGCAAAAGGCAGCGAAGACGAACTGGAAGAGGAAGCGGCCGAATCCGGAGGAGGAGAATTGGTTCATTTTGGTGGAGTTCCTTTTATCCAACACTGGCATGCAGATGGGAGGAATGAGCAATTCCAGAACCGCGGTCCCCTAAGGGGAACAACTGAGGGCGGTATCTTCTCATCGGGCTGTGTGGACTTGCTTTACATCTTGAGATTGCTTTCGGGACTGCTCCGGGAGGCGTCGCAGGGTTGATACGGGCTCATGTCGCGTCTTAGGGGTGAGACAGGTGAGCATACGGCGAAACCGTGGGATGGGGCCGAGCCGAGACACTAAGATCCATGGAGCCAAATGCTTACGCTTCCTCCTTGGCGGCGGAGTCGTTTGGACCACGAAACGCAAGAAGACTTTCAGACGGGTGCTCGGAGGGAGCCTCCATGGGGAAGACTCGCGCCCGTGCAGGAGGGCGTGAGGAGGGTTCCGGAATCTGCACAGGCAACGCCCAGAACTGCGCAGACCGGAACTTGTGCGCATCGTGGGACGCCGGCGGCAACACCTCCGGCGTCCCGGATGTGCCGGCATCCATTCCGATTGAGGAGGCATATGAAACTCTGCAAAGACGAACTGGTCCGCGAGATTGCACGTGTATGTGAGGTCTCTCTAAAGGATGCCCGCACTATTCTCGAGGCGATGCTGGACTCGATGGTGTCGGCATTGCAGAAGGGGGAGCGAATTGAACTGCGCACATTCGGGACGTTCTATCCTCGAAAGCGATCCGCGCGTCCGGGGCGGAATCCACGTACGGGAGCTCCGGTGGATGTGGGCCCGAAGACGGTTCCTCGATTCAGGCCCGCGCAGGAGCTGTTGAATGTGGTGAATAGCGAGACAATCATCGCCGACGGATCAGAGGGGCCCGCTATTGAAGATTCCGGACGGCAGAGTGAAGGTGAAGCTGCTGCCGGAGCCTAGACGGCTTCGGAGGCTGAGCTTTCCTCCGTGTTGTTCGACGAGTTTCCTGGCAATGGGCAGTCCCAAGCCAGTGCCTTCCAGCGGATCGCCTTTCGATCGGGGTACCTGGTAGAACTTCTCAAAGATGAGGGATTGCTTTTCTTCGGGGATTCCGATTCCGGTGTCGGAAATGGTGATTTCGATCCACGAGCCATCGAGATGAGCGAAGACGCTGACGGTTCCTCCTTCCGGAGTGAATTTGAGGGAGTTGCTCAGAAGGTTATGGAGGATCTGCTGAAACCGGGTGCGATCGGCGTAGACGGGGAGTGGAAGCGCAGCGGCATCGGAATGAAGGGCGACCTTGCGCTGAAGGGCCAGGGGAACGAGGGCGGAGAGCGCCTCCTGCAGACCCTCTCCAAGAGTGAAGGCTTCGGGATGCAGTTGCATGCGCCCGGCTTCCATTCTCGAGAGATCGAGCAGGTCATTGATGAGGGCAAGGAGATGACCGGCGGCCTGATGCACCTGGCCGACAAAGTGTTGCTGGCGCTCCGACAGGGGACCGCCCTTGCCTTGGGCAAGAAGCGTCGAGAATCCGAGGATCGCGTTGAGAGGGGTGCGGAGTTCATGGCTCATAGTGGCGAGGAAGTCCGAGGTCATTCTGTTGATCCGCTCCATTTCGCGATTGCGCCGTTCCAGTGCTTCTTTTTCGAGGCCGCGGGAGCGGGCGTTCTGCAAAGCGGATCTTCGCTGTTCGAATTCCACGCCAAGCATCTCGAGGAGAAGATAGTTACCGTTCCCGGTGCGCAGGGCTGTGGCCTCAAACGCTGACTCGCTCTCCGACGCACCCCGCTGCACCCAAGTGCCCGAATGGAGGGAGCCTGCCCCCGGTTGCGCCCAAAAGTCCCGAGCCTCGGGGAGAAAGCTGTCGAGGAAGGGAAAGGCACTCACCAGAGAAGCATCGTCGAGAGAGCCCGCGACCAGCGGAAGAAACCAGTCCGGAGGGGGGGCGCCGAGCGTAAAGCCTCCATTTGTCTTGGGCTTCAGGACGGCGATGTCCAGGATGGAGAAAATCTCTATCACGCCCGGCTCGACGATCATAGGTGGCCCTGGAGGAGAACAGACGCGAGGGCAGAGAAGGTCTGATCGACGCCCGCACCGGTTTTTGCGCTGGTCCGAATGAGCGGCCACCCGCGGGCGGCGAGCCGGGCGAGGCGCTCTTCGCTGATCCGCCAGTCCTCTTCAAGATCCATCTTGTTCACAGCGAGCACGAAAGGCAATGCTCCATGAACTCCGGCAATCCGGCTGTGCAGGTTCTCGGCGGTGTCGAGGGTGGATTCGCGGCAGCCGTCGGCTACCAGTATGTATCCGGAGGCGCCGCGAAGATAGGACAGGCGGAGCGGTTCAAGCTCATCCTCGCCGGCCAGATCCCAGAGCACCAGCACCAATTCCCGGCCGTCGACCTGAAGGCGCTTCTTGTCGATCTTCACCCCGACGGTGGTGTGGTAACGCTCGTCAAAGATGCTTTCCACAAAGCGTTTGACGAGGCTGGTCTTGCCCACTCCGTAAGCCCCGACCATGCAGACCTTTTTTTGAATCATGGTATCGGGATTCAGGGTTCGAGCAGGCGAAAGGAGACGCGGCGATCCCAACTGTTGGCCGGCTCGAGGCCGGACGCAGCGGGGGATCGTGGTACGGCGCTGGTCACCAGACGGGCAGGGGGGACTCCTTGTCGAACCAACTCAGAGAGTACCGCAGCCGCGCGATCCTGCGCGAGTTTCCTGTTTTGGGAAGTTGCGCCGGGAGGATCCGTGCGGCCCTCGATCCGCACCTGAAAGCGCTTGCCGGCAATCTCCGCCGACTGGTTGAGTTCGAGCAAATTTCTAGCAACGGGACGTAGAAGGTCGGCGTCGACATAAGAGCTTGACAGTTCGAAGAAGACCGATTGGGATTCAATCCAGTCCTTTAGCGTCTGATAGCGGCGGATGGACAAGAAAGTGGGTTGAAGGGACTGGTAAGGCTCCCAACGGAAGGCGACTTTCCCGGGCGGGATGCCGGAATCCGCGAGCAATTGGGCCGGGTCGGCGGCAAGCGGGTCGCGGAGGCCGGCCATGAGATAGGAGCCCCAGTGAGACTCAGAGGAGGTGACTACAATTCCAGGCTCGGAAGCAACGCGGCGCACGTAGGTATCCCAGCGGCGCTGGCGGTTCGCGGCAAGAAACACGAATAGCGCGAACAGGAGGGAAGCCGAAGCCGCAAAGATCCAGCGGCCGACATGCCTTGGTTGCGGGTGTTCGCCGAGCTTGCCGAGCAAACAAGGTTCAAGAAAGGGCTGTGCGGGGGCAAGAGCGGATGCATCTCCGTCAAACTCATCCAACTGCCGCCAGAATTGGTCTTCAATCCTCGTCAGCGCCAGTTGAAAGATGTGCTTGAGTTCCCGCGGTGGAACTCCCCGAACCAGGCAGGCGAGCAATGCGCGGCTTCCGTGCTGGATCCAGAGATTGAACTCGCCCACCTGCATGACTTCGAGGTCTTCGCCGGCAGCAGGTCCAAAGGAGTCGCGGACGAAATCCTGGATGGCGGTCAGCATTCCGGAGACGAGATCGGCGTCCTTCACCACGACATCGCGGCTCGAAAGGTGATGGAGCAGCAGTCCCGTTTGTTTGTGGATGAGGAAGACCTGCTCAATCTGGTAGAGCTGGCTTCGGAGAAGGAGAATCTCTCCGAACGAGCGGCCTGTGCGGAGGGCTTCGAATCGCCATTGGAACCCACGAAAGGAAAAGCTCTGCTCGAGGGTCTGGTTCAGCGATTCGATCATGCCTTTGAGGGCGCTGGAAACTGCTTTGCGAATCGCGCTGCCGATGATGGGGAATAATGCGGAGCTGAGAACGGAGGGGTCCCGTTGGACGGAGAGGCTGATGGCCTCCTCGATGATGGGAAGGAGAACGCGGCGTAGGCGAGTGTCGCGGCCGCGCCGAAGTTCGACGGCCTCGGCTATGATCCGGCTGACGTCCTCGGCATGCAGGACCGGGTCGTCCAGGCGCTGCTGCAAGAGGCGCAATTGCGCTTCTTCCGGCCCCACCAGCAACTGGCGCAGTTCGGCGTACCTGGCATCCGAAGATCCAGCGCCATCGCCATTACCCTTCGAGGGCGCCGCGCCAGAGCCGGCGCCGGACGAATCAGTCATCTGTGGAGGGCATTCGGAATTCGTTGTTGAGCCGCAGCGCCACTTCTGTAAGCAGCGACGCTAATGTAGAGCGATCGATCTTGTCGTTGCGCAACTCCTGGAACCGGCGCTCCAGAAGGGATGTGATTTCCAACTCTTTGGAATGGATTTCGTCAGCCAGATTCTTCGACTGTTCGAGGATTTCCTTGCGCAATTCCGCCTGCGATTCCGAGCTCTGGTCCTGTAATTCGCCGATCCTTTGGGAAAGATCCTCCCCGAGGTCCTTGAGATCCTTAGACATCTGCTTGACGGAAGTGGAGCGTTCTTCCCGTTCCGTCTTCAGGCGCGCCGAGAGAGACTCGAGTTCTTTCTTGATGTACGCTTCCAGCGCGTCAAGGCGTTTTCTGGTGGTTTCGCGAAGGTCGCTTGACTCCTTCAGCAGAGTCTCTTCGAGTCTCGCGAACCTCGTGTCGTAGTCGCGCATCTGGCTGCCGAAGAGGATGTCGCGAATCTTGTCGACGTTGTTGCCCGCCGGCGGCTGGTCCACCAAGCCGGTGCGGGATGCGACCGGTTCATTGTTGCCCCGGGCGCGCCCCGGGTCATTATTCGAGCGGAGGTCGTTTCCCGAACTGGAACTCATGGCTTTCCTTTCCTGCCTTTTGATGACGGCCTTTGTTTTCATGCGAACTACCTTAAGCTTAGTGAAGTTCACCTTTCCGAGATGGGTGCTCGGCAAAAATAGACACCCGATAATGCTTACAAGATCATTTCACCGAGATTCTATCACCGAGGGGGCTTGGCTGGCGGCACGCGGCTTTAGCACTATCGGCTCGGCTTGGCGCTCGGCTTGGCTTGGGTGGGCCGGAGACTGAAGTGACGCAGGCAGGCGCCGTATGGTAGGCTAAGAGTTTCTTGGTAGAGGCGCGGCAACCATGAGTAGCGCGCGTGATGTACCGGGCCGTTCCGGACGCGCGGGAAAGGGGTTGACAATCTCCGCCGAAATCGTCGTCGAAGGCGGCTTCACGACGGTTGGGGGTTCGGGTTAAATCCTGGCCACTGTCATCCGAGTGGAATCGGGTGGAGCGCTATCGGGAAGTGAACACTCGCCACGCACGCAGTTTCCTTCTTCCCGCCTCCTTTCGATTTTCATCTACAACTTATGAACGTTTTTGAACTGACACGCTCACTTGTCGACATTGAGTCGATTACCGGCAACGAACTGGCGGTGAGCCAGTATTTCAGCCAGGTGTTGAACGATCTGTGCTCGCGTTTCCAGGGTCATTTCGAAACCATGGAAGTGGAACCGAACCGTCTGAATCTCTTCGCGACGTGGGGAGAGCCGGTGGTCACATTCTCGACGCACATGGATACGGTTCCCCCGTTCTTTCCCTCTCGAGAGGATGAGGATCACATTTGGGGGCGCGGGGCGTGCGATACAAAAGGCATCTCGGCGAGCATGATTACGGCTATCGAGGCTTTGCTTATCGCCGGGGTCCGCAACATCGCGATGCTGCTGGTGGTGGGTGAAGAGCGGAACAGCGCGGGCGCCTATTATGCATCGAAGCATTCTCGCGGGTCGAAGTTTCTCATTAATGGAGAGCCCACGGAAAACCGGCTCGCCCTGGGATCAAAAGGCGCTTTGCGGCTGGAGTTGGAGGCCACGGGCAAGATGTCGCATTCGGCGTACCCGGAGTTGGGGGAATCCGCAATCAACAAACTGCTGGATGTGTTACAGGACTTGCGGGCCATGGATCTTCCCACGAATCCCATCCTCGGGCCGAGCACGATGAATATCGGCGTGATCTCGGGCGGCAGGGCTCCGAACGTTGTGCCGGATTGGGCCAAGGCGGAACTTCTCATCAGGCTCGTCGAGGATGGAGCGCCTCTGAGGAAGGCGGTAGACGATGCCGTGGCGGGGAGAGTAAAGGTAAACTAACTGCTTCGTATTCCGGCGCTGCATTTGGGCAAGTTGGAGGGGATAGCCACCACCGTGGTGGCTTACACGACAGACATTCCAGCCTTCGGCGGCGCCTGGGGACAGCCGTTCCTACTGGGGCCTGGAACCATTCACGTAGCGCACACGAGCGAAGAGCGCGTCCCCAAGGGGCAGTTATTGGAAGCGGTGGAGATTTACCAGCACATGGCGAAGCGTCTGCTGGTTTGATTTCAAGGATTTCATATGCAACCAAAAATCGAAGTTGGAGTACTCGGCGCCACCGGCATGGTGGGCCAACACTTTGTGAAATTTCTTCAGGGCCATCCCTGGTTCAAACTGACCTGGGTGGGAGCAAGCGACCGATCTTCGGGCAAGAAGTACCGGGATGCCACAAGTTGGAGATTGGGCGGAGAGATGCCGGCATCGGTGGCTGACCTGACGGTGGAAGACTGCAAGCCCGGCAATGCTCCGAAGATCATGTTCTCCGCGACGGATGCCTCGGTTGCCACCGAGATTGAACAGTCGTTTGCCAAGGCGGGGCACGTGGTGGTCTCCAACTCGAGGAATCATCGCATGGAGCAGGATGTCCCGCTGTTGGTGCCGGAGGTGAATGCGGATCACTTACAGTTGGTGCCGCTACAACAGCGAAAGCGCGGATGGGCGGGACAGATCGTCACGAACCCGAACTGCTCGACCATTGTATTGACCATGGGGCTAGGCGCGTTGAAGCCGTTCGGTATCCGGCGAGTTGTCGTAACCACGATGCAGGCAATTTCCGGCGCCGGCTACCCGGGAGTTCCCTCGATGGACATCAACGCCAACGTCATTCCCTTCATCGGCGGCGAAGAAGAGAAGATGCAGGTGGAGACGCAGAAGATTCTCGGGGACTTTGCCGGAGATCACATACGGCCCCTGGAGGCAAGAGTGAGCGCCCATTGTAATCGGGTGCCGGTGGTGGACGGACACCTGGTGACGATCTCCGTGGAGTTTGCCAACAAGCCTGCGATTAGGGATTTGTTGGAAGCCTTCGCCGGTTTTCGAACGGTTCCGCAGGAGCGGAAGCTTCCAAGCGCTCCTCCTCAGCCGGTTATCCACATGCCTGGCAATGACCGTCCGCAGCCGCGGCGGGACGCGGAGCGGGAGAACGGGATGGCATGCTTTGTCGGGCGCGTCCGTGAGTGCCCCGTTTTTGATTACAAGTTCATCGCGCTGGGCCACAATACGGTGCGGGGCGCGGCAGGCGCCGCTGTGTTGAATGCGGAGTTGATGGTGACGGAAGGGCTGCTCGACTGATGATTGTGATGAAATTCGGCGGTTCTTCGGTGGAATCCGCCGCAGCCATTTCGAGAGTCGCGTCAATTGTGAAAGCACGCCTGGAACGGCGCCCGGTGGTGGTGGTTTCCGCCATGGGGAAGACCACGAACCGGTTGTTGGCCATCGCCAGACTGGCGGCGGAGGGAAAACAATCCGCCGCGCTTTCGCAAATGGAGGAGTTGAAGACGTACCACCTTAGTGAAGCTTCGGTGATTGTGCTTCCGGAAGACCAGCCTCATCTCTTGGCATTGCTCGATGCGCACTTTGACGAATTGGGGCAAATGGTGGCGGAGATTGCGGAGGTGGAGGAGTTCTCGCCACGATTGGTGGATGCTGTTTCGAGCCTCGGGGAGCGGATGTCGAGCCAGGTCGTAACGCTGGCATTCCGCTATTTCGGGATGGACGCCGTTCATCTGGATTCGCGCTCCGTGGTCATTACTGACTCCCGGCACACGCAAGCCGCGCCGATGTTCAGTCGAACATATCCGCGACTTGCGGAAGTGGTTCCGCCAATGGCCCAGAGGCAGGTGGTGGTGATGGGCGGCTTCATCGGGTCCACGCAGAACGGTATCACTACGACGTTGGGGCGCGGAGGGTCTGATTACACGGCATCGATCGTCGGGGCGGGCATCCAGGCGGAGGAAATCCAGATTTGGACGGATGTGGATGGGATGCTCACATGTGATCCGCGAATCGCGCCCGGCGGACACCTGATCAAGACGATTTCGTTTGCCGAAGCAGCGGAGTTGGCGTATTTTGGGGCAAAGGTGCTGCATCCGGCGACGGTACAGCCCGCTGTGGAGAAGAGCATTCCGGTACTGGTATTGAACTCCAGGCGGGCGGAGATTTCCGGTACGCGGATTGTTCGCGAGACGGTGCAGTGCCGGAACGTGATCAAGTCGATTGCCTGCAAGACGGATATTACGGTGGTGAAGATACAGTCGCTTCGAATGCTGATGGCGCATGGCTTCCTGCGCCGCATTTTTGAGGTGTTCGATCGCTACAAAACACCTGTGGACATGGTGACCACCAGCGAAGTCAGCGTGTCTCTGACTATCGACAACACGCAGTATCTGGAGGAGATTTGCGAGGATCTAAAGCGAATCGCGGAAGTGGAGGTTGAGAAGGGTCGCGCCATTGTGTGTGTCGTCGGCGACAACATCAGAGGGACGCCTGGAGTGGGACGCCGGATCCTCGGCGCGCTCGGCGGCATCAACGTCTACATGATTTCGCAAGGGGCTTCTCAACTGAATTTTTCATTCGTCATTGCTGCTGACGAATTGAAGCAGTGCGTGAGGGCGCTGCATGAGGAGTTCTTTCAGGAACTCGATTCGGAGGTTTTCGCCTGATGCCCAGATTGGCCTTGGTCGGTTACGGAAAGATGGGGAAGATGCTCGATCAGATCTCCCCCGATTTTGGTTTCGAGACGGTGCTCCGATTGGACGAATTTAACAACGCCGGCGGTGCGGGCATGACCCCCGAGAACTTTCACGATGTGGATGTCGCCATCGAGTTCTCCACTCCGCACACGGTGGTGGCAAACATCGAGGGTCTGGCGCGGCTCGGAGTTTCGGCCGTGGTAGGGACTACAGGCTGGACTGCGGAATTGGAGCGGGTGAGGCAGGTGGTTCAGGTTCACAATGTGGGCCTTGTTTGGAGCCCAAATTTCTCTATTGGAGTAAATGTCTTCACCCGCCTGGTAAGTGAAGCCGCGAGATTAGTGGCTC
>JADLBG010000159.1 GCA_020847895.1 Bryobacterales bacterium | reverse complement strand
GCCGTTGCCCGTTCCATCTCCGCTCGTCTGAACGAAATCTCCACTCAGTTCGGCATCAGCTTCCCGGTCTATGTGCTGTTCACCAAAGCCGACCGCGTGACGTTCTTTCACGATTTCGTCCGCAACCTGAGCACTCAGGAATCCACGCAGGTGTTCGGCGTAACTCTTCCCATGCGCGCCACGCGCGGCGGCGTTTATGCCGAAGAGGAATCGCAGCGGCTGAACAACATGTTCAATGAGTTGTTCTATTCCCTGTGCGACAAGCGCATCGAATTTCTGCCGCGCGAAAACGACTTCGAAAAGCTGCCCGGCTGCTACGAGTTTCCCCGCGAGTTCCGCAAACTGCGCGGCGCGCTGGTGCAGTTTCTGGTGGACGTGGGCCGTCCCAGCCAGTTGAGCACCAGCCCCTTCCTGCGCGGATTCTACTTCACCGGTGTCCGCCCGGTCATTATCGACGACGTGGCGCCTACCCCCATTGCGCAGCCCAGGCAGCCTGCCTTCGAAGGCGGCGGCAGCGCCACGCGCATGTTCCGCGTGGGCGACCTGCCGGGGCAGCCGAATGTGCCCATGGCCGCGCCGCAGCAGCGTGGCGGCCGCAAAGTGCCGCAGTGGGTGTTCCTCGGCCATCTGTTCAACGATGTAATTCTCGAGGACAAGTCGGCCCTCGGGGCAAGCGAGGCCAGCACGAAAACAAGCGCTCTGCAGCGCTTCCTGCTCGGGTTCCTCGCCATCCTGGCCCTCATCTGGTCCATCGGCATGACGGTGTCCTTCTTCCGCAACCGCACGCTCGAAAGCGAAGTATCGGACGCCACCAAACAGATCAAGGCTGTACGCCTGGCGCCGAACGCCCTGCCGAGCGCCGACGATCTGAAGCGGCTCGATTCGCTGCGCCAGAAGTTGGAGCAGCTTACGGACTGGAATCGCGATGGCGCGCCCTGGAGCTACCGCTGGGGCCTCTATGTCGGCAACGACATGCTGCCCATCGTGCGCAAGGCCTACTACGACTGTTTCAATCAACTCCTGTTCAGCGATACGCAAAGCCGCTTACTGGCCTTCCTGCGCAGCCGTCCCGCCAAGGCCAAGGAGGACGACGATTACAACCACGCGTACGAAACCCTGCGCGCGCACCTGATGACCACCTCCGAGTGGAAACGCGTCGAGGGGCAGGGCGAGGATAAGTGGCTCGGCAACACGCTCCAGAGCCGCTGGCTCGAAGGACGGGAGAGCGCCGTGGGCGAGGACCGCCGCGCCCTCTCTGAACTCCAGTTCCTCTTTTACGGCAGCGACCTCCACAACGGCAATCCGTTCTCCACGCGCGATGATGCCGATGGCGTCGACAAAACCCGCGTCTACCTCGCCTCGTTTTCCGGCTTCGACCGCTTCTACAACGCCATGCTCGCCGAAGCCAACAAGAAGAACCCCGCCGTGAACTTCAATAAGAAGTACAGCGGCTCCGCCGAAGTGGTCATCAACAACAAGGACGTCCCCGGCGCATTCACGAAACAGGGATGGAACTTCATGCAGGCGGCCTTCAAAGAGCGCAGCAAGAAGTTCGGCGGCGAGGAGTGGGTGCTGATGAGCGCCAAGTACAAGTCCGCCGCCGCGGTTCCCGAAAACCTCGACCAGATGCTCCGCGAGCGGTACACCTCCGACTACATCAAGGCTTGGCGGACGTACTTCAACAACACGGCCGTCGCCGGCTACAGCGGTCCTGCCGACGCGGCGCGCAAACTCCTGATCCATTCCGATTCCCGCGCGCCCATCCTCGCCCTCATCGGGCTGGCAAGCTACAATACCCAGGTCGATCCGGCGGGCGATCCCTATGCCGACCGTGTCCGCAAGGCCTTCCAGTGGGCTCACGTCGTCGTGCCGCCTTCGCAGGATCTGGTCTACATCACCGGCGGCAACCGCCCCTACACCACCGGATTGAGCAATCTCCAGATTGCCGTGGATGCGGCGTCGAAGGAGAACCCGCCCAGCAGCGCCGCGGCACAGTCCACACAGATGCGCGCCCAGGACGCTCTCGGCATGACGCGCCAGGTGGCCGCCTTCAGCGGGCAGGACCTCGAAGGCCATCTCGACCAGACCATCCTCCGCATCATGGAAGCTCCCATCAAGGGTGTCGATGGGCTCTTCTCTCCGGCGAAGATGCTGAACGCCGCAGGCGGAGCCATGTGCAGCCAGTTCAACGTCATCACCAACAAGTTTCCGTTCAACCCCACGGCGCAGCCCGAAGTGCAGATCACCGAACTCAATGATCTGCTGCGTCCGGGCTCCGGCAAGTTCTGGCAGTTCTATGAAGGCAGCCTGAAGCAGTTCCTGCAAAAGCAGGGCAACACCTACGTCGCTGTCAGCGGGGCGGGCGTCACCATGAACCCGGTATTCGTCAACTTCTTCAACCAGGCCGCCCGGCTCTCCGATGCCTTCTACCGCGGCGGCCAGGATCCGCGGCTTGCCTACACCGTTCAGCTCAACGGAGTGGACCTGGTGCTGAACAATACGCAAGCCAAGTCCGGCAGCATCACCATCGACGGCAAAGCGGCCAAACTCGGCGCGCCGCCCGTGGCATACACCTGGACCGGCTCACCCAGCCACTCCGTGCTGTTCGAGTACAACGACAGCCCGGCATTTAACCGCCAGGGTCCGTGGGCTGTCTTCCACTTCTTTGTGGACGCCCAGGTTACCGCCCAGGGCGGCACTTATCTCCTCGTCTGGCCGGTTCGCGGCGGCACCGGCAACAACCTCATCGCCAATGCCCGCTTTACGGTGGACCTCAGCGGAGCTCCCGCTGTGTTCGACAAGCGCTTCTTCGCCGGGCTGCGCTGCATCTCCACCGTCGCAACGAAGTAGAATTAAGAGGGACATGGATTTACCGGCGCGGATCAGCAAATACGAACTGCTCGAGTTTCTTGGCGGCGGCATGTCTCACGTCTACCGCGCCACGGACACCGTGCTCGGCCGCACGGTGGCCGTCAAGATCCTCACCGAATCCGGCTGCTCCGATCCGGAAACCAAGGCGCGCTTCCTCCAGGAGGCGCGCACGGCAGGCAGCTTTGCCCACGACAACATCATCAGTGTCTTCGACTTCGGAGAGGAGCAGGGACGCCCCTTCATCATCATGGAGTTCCTGCGCGGGCAGAGCCTGCGCGACGCCATCAAGAGCGGCACAACCGGGGATACACGCAACAAACTGAACATTGCGCTGCAGATCGCTCGTTCGCTCGATTACATACACTCCAAGCGCATCATCCATCGCGACATCAAGCCCGACAACATTCACGTCGACGCGGCGGGACGGGTGAAGCTGATGGATTTCGGCATCGCCAAGTCGCATAATGTCTCCCTTACGCGTGTAGGCTTCACCTTGGGTACGCCTTACTACATGGCTCCGGAGCAGGTCCTCGGCCAGCAGGTGACCCCGCTCGTGGATGTCTACGCTTTCGGCGTCCTCTTGTTTGAATTGTTCACCGCGACGAAGCCCGTTACCGGGGACAGCATCGAAAAGGTGTTTCACCAGATTCTGAATGAGCCACTGAACCTCGCCCCGCTGGTGCAGTGCGGCGCTCCGCGGCCACTCATCGAGTTGGTCGAAAGGTGCACGGCCAAACTGCCGCAACAACGCATGCAGGGCTTTGGAGCCATTTGCGTGGAACTCGAACGGATGCTCGGCGAACCGGCGCCCGTGGCTACCTTGACACAGACAGGCGTGACTCCCGCCCAGTACGGCTCGGCCCGTATGGAAGTGCGGCCGCCCCAAACAGCGTCCCCCGCCCCTGTCCAGGCGCAGGAGTCCGTGCCCGCCATCATGAATCTGCTGCCTCCGAAGTTCCGCACGCAAGAGTGGTTCATTGCCATTGTCGCCATCGGCGTCATTCTGGGTATGACGCTGCTCGTCCTGATTCTGCAAATGGCGTCGCGGCTGATACGATAGTCGGATCTATGCAACTCCCGGTCATGTTCGGGAAATACGAACTACAAAAGTTCCTGGGTGGGGGAATGTCCCAGGTTTACAAGGCCACGGATACCGTGCTGGGGCGAATCGTGGCCGTGAAGGTGCTCACGGACGAAGGTTGCCGCGACGACGACACGAAGGCGCGTTTCCTCATGGAAGCCCGTATGTCGGGCAACATGATCCATGACAACATCATCCGCATCCACGATTACGGAGAGATCGACGGACGGCCGTATATCGTTATGGAATTTCTCGTTGGCGAAGACCTGCGCAACGCCATCGATAAGGGGCACACCGGTGATTTGAAGCAGCGGTTGGGGATCGCCCTACAGGCTGCCCGCGCGCTCGGCTTCGTCCATTCGAAGAATATCATTCACCGCGATATCAAACCCGAGAACCTGCACATCGATGAGAGCGGGCGCGTGCGGCTGATGGACTTCGGCATCGCCAAAACGCAGAACTTCAACATTACGCGCGAGGGCTTCGCCATCGGCACGCCCTACTACATGGCGCCGGAGCAGGTACTCGGCAAGCCCGTTACCCCCGCCGCGGATGTCTACGCATTCGGCATCCTGCTCTACGAGATGCTCACGGGGATCAAGCCGGTGGTGGGCGATTCGGTCGAGACCCTGTTCTACCTGATCCTGCACCAGCCGCTCGACATGGCTCCGCTCCAGCAAGCCGGCGTGCCGCAGGAATTGGTGAACCTGGTCAACCGCTGTGCCGCCAAGAAGCCGGAAGAGCGTCCACCGGGCTTTGACGTTATCATCAGTGAACTCGAAGCCATTCTGAAAAGACTCGAGGGGTCCGCGGCGCAGCCTGCTGCGGCGCCTCCCTTCGAAACGCACGAACGGCCTGCCTCTACGCCGGCGCCGCCTGTGCCCGCGAAGCGCAGCATCATGCCGATGGTGGCCATCGCCGGGGCGTTCGTCATTGCCGCCGGCGTTCTGGCGGCTCTATACCTCTCGAAAAGCGGCGCCGCCACGGAAAAGAAAGGGGCAGGCGACGTCTCACAGCAGCAGGAACAAAAGCCGGCCGGCCCGCCGCCCGTTATTCAGGATGACTTCGGGCAAATGATCCTTGTTCCCGCTGGGAACTTCCTCTCCGGGGCGAACAAGGTGGTGAAGAGCCTGCCGGATTTCTACATCGACAAGACCGAAGTATCCAACGGCATGTGGAACAAGTTCGCGCAAGCCTTGGGGAAGACAACCGCCGGCAAACCGGCTGACCTGCCTGTAACGAACATCACCTACGATCAGGCGGCTGAGTACTGCACCTGGGCGCACAAACGCATTCCAACCGGCGACGAGTGGGAGAAAGCAGCCCGCGGAAGTGTCGGCTGGGCCTATCCCTGGGGCAACGAACCCGACCCACAGAAAGCGAATGTGAAAGGGAACACTTCCTTGCGGCCCGGTCTTCAACCGGTGGACACCCAACTCGGAGAAACGCCCAGCGGCATCCTCAACATCGCCGGGAACGCCTGGGAATGGGTGAACGAAGACCGAAAACCTCTCCCGCAGAGCCTCGAGCTGTTCAAGTTCATGAACGCCACCACGAACGAACACTGGACTGCGATTCGCGGCGGCGCCTATGACTCCGATGTCAGCAATGCCGTCACTTTCGAGATGAGCACGGTGCCCGCGCGCCTCAAGGGCGCCGCCATCGGTTTCCGCTGCGCGAAGGACGCCCCCCAGTAAGGTGTGCCTTGCAGGCATGAGCCGCAGGTTTACGCTCTGAACAGTGGTTTCACGTACTCGAACGCCTGTTCGATTGACTTCTTCGCCTCTTCGTCAAAGCTCGCGTTCCGGCTCGCGGCCCGGCACTTCGTGTTCTGGAAGACGCCCCTGAGCTGGAGCATGTACTTCATGCCGGGCAGTCCATAGGCGGTTGCTTCGGTCACCATCAGTGACACCTTGGAAAAATAGTCGAGTGCTTTGTGCTTGTCACCGGCTTGCCAGGCATCCCACACCAGCACGTAGAGATCCGCGAACGGGACGGCGGGCATCGTGCCTGCCGAACCGCGCATCATCTCGTCGATCATCGTCTTCCCATGGCCTCCGGTGAAGACTCCGCGCATCCGGGGATCGCCGCGTTTGTGAAACTCGCTGATCCGAGGCAGCGTTTCCCCTGCCTCGTCCTTGACGAAGTGCAGGTTCGGAGCCTCGCCGAGCATTTTGATCACGAAGTCCACGCTCATGTCGCCGATCGTCTGCGCAATCATCGGCCGGCTGGTGGCGGCGCTGATGGCTTTGTAGTACTCGAGAATCCTGTCCTTGTCCTTCCAGGCGCGCGGCGGCAGCG
>JADLBG010000158.1 GCA_020847895.1 Bryobacterales bacterium | reverse complement strand
TGATGCCATAGATGCCAGGTTCTTTATAATCCGACGGTTGGCCAAACGGCCAACCGAGGCTGGCTTCGATATTGAGGAGAGATTGTTTGCCTTTGACGAGGTCGAGGTAGAGACGCGAGCTTTCGCCGGTGGTGAGGATCATGTCGAGCATGGCAAGGGCGTAGAAGTCCGGAGAGCGGCGCTTGGGACCGGGGTAGGCGATGGCGGCGATGGGGACGCGGGCGAGCGGGTCCTTATAGGTTTGCCAGCGGGATTCGGTTTGGGGCGGTTCAGTGAGATCGGGAGGCGTGGGCTGGGGTTGGGAGGGGATGTCGGAGAAGTAGACTTCGATCAGCTTCTTGGCTGCGAGGATCTGAATGTCGCCGACGACGGAGAGGACAGCGTTGTTGGGGGCGTAATGAGTCTTGAAGAACGTGGCGACATCGCCGGCGGAGGCGGCGTTCAAGTCTTCGAAGGAGCCGATGATGGAGTGGGAGTTGGACCAGTTCCTGTAGGCAAGGGTGGGGAAGACGTCGACGATGGCGGTGGCGTAAGGCTGGTTGTCGAAACTGAGGCGGCGCTCCTGTTTCACGGCTTCCTTCTGGTTGGCGAGGTTTTCTTTCGTGATGGCGAGAGAGCGCATGCGGTCGGATTCGAGCCAGAGTGCGACGGCGAGTTTATTGGATGGCAGGACTTCGAAGTAGTCGGTGTAATCGGGGTGGGTGCTGCCGTTGAGGAAGCCGCCGTTCGATTCGACTTCGCGGTAGTGAACTCCTTTGGGTGCATTGGCTGAGCCCTGAAACATCATGTGTTCGAAGAGGTGGGCGAAGCCGGTGCGCCCCTTCTCTTCGGAGCGGGCGCCGACGCCATAGATGACATAGACGGCGACAACGGGGGTGGCATTGTCCTGGGAGAGGAGGACGCGGAGACCATTGGGGAGTTGGAATTTTTCAAAGGGAATGTTGACGTCGCCCGCGGGAAGCAGGGCGGAAGACAGGAGGAATACGCAGAGGGTGGTGAGTTTCATTCGGAGTTATGATTTTGGTTGAATTATTCGTTCGAACTGTTTGAGGGGTAACGTATTGATTACGTCTGGCGCGATCAGCCAACCGCGCCGGGCCATGGAGACTCCGTAACGCATGTTGAGGAGATGGCGGGGGTGATGGGCGTCGGTGGAGATGACGAAGCGGGCTCCGAGGGATTTGGCCAGACGAATGAAAGGGGCGGAGATATCGAGGCGTTCGGGGCTCGCATTGATCTCGAAAACGACGTTTTTGCGGACGGCTTCGCGGGCGACTTTCTCGAAATCGAAGGGGAAGGGATCGCGGTGGAGAAGGACGCGGCCAGTGGGATGGCCGATGGCGCGGATGTGGGGGCACTCGAGAGCGCGGAGAAGACGGTCTGTCATTTCGGGGGCTTCGAGGTTCATGTGGCTGTGGACACTGGCGACGACGAAGTCGAGTTCGGCGAGGGCGTCGTCGGCGAGGTCCATCGTGCCGTCGCGGCGGATGTCGCATTCGAGGCCGGAGAAGACCCGGATGCCGAGGCCGCCGTCCTTGCGAATGTGTCGGACCTGGCGAGCGAAGTCGACGGCGCGCTTTTCGTCAAGGCCGTTGGCCATGGCGAGGGCCTTGGAATGGTCCGTGATGGCGAGATATTCATAGCCCAAGTCGCGGCAGGCCGCCGCCATTTCTTCGAGAGACGCGCGGCCGTCGGTTTCGGTAGTGTGCATGTGGAGGTCGCCGCGGATGTCCTCGGGGCGGATGAGGCGGGGAAGAGTGTGGTTGGCGGCGGCGTCGATCTCGCCCTGGTTCTCGCGCAGTTCAGGAGGAATCCAATCGAGGCCGAGGGCTTCATAGACGGACTCTTCGGTTTCACTGGCAACCAAGGTGTTGTCATCGACCCGGTAGATACCGTATTCGTTGAGGGTGAGGCCGAGTTTGAGAGCGCGGGCGCGGAGAGCAATGCTGTGCTCCTTGCTGCCGGTGAAGTACTGGAGAGCGGCTCCGTAGTTTTCCCTGGGGAGGGCGCGGAGATCGACCTGAAGACCTTCGAGGCCGAGGCGGGCGCTGGCTTTGTTTTCGCCGCGGGCGAGCACTTCATGGACTCGGGGGTACTTTACGAAGGCGTCGAGCGCGGCGGCGGCTCCGGGCCCGGTGACGAGGATGTCGAGATCGCCGACGGTTTCCTTGCCGCGGCGAACCGAGCCTGCGGGCGTGATGGAGTCGATCCCGGCGAGTTTGGTCAGATAATCCGTGAGTTCGACGGCGACGTTGGTGGCGAAGCTCAGGAGGAAGCGGCCGGAACTGCGGCGGTACTGGGCGATGGAGCGGAGGACCTTTTCCTCGAGTTTGGCGCCCATGCGGGGGAGGGTCCGGAGTTTTTGCTCCTGGCAAAGCTTTTCGAGGCCGTCGATGGTGGAGACGCGGAAGTGGTTCCAGATTAAGGCGATGCTTTTGGGGCCAATGCCTTGAATTTTGAGGAGTTCGAGGGCTGTTGGCGGGTAGCGCGATAGCAGGTCATCGCGGCGCTCGAAGGAGCCGCGGGTAGAGATCTCGTGGAGGACAGCGGCAAGGCCTTTCCCAATGCCGGGGATGTCGGTGACCTTGCGGTCCGGGTCTTTCAGGATGTCCTCGATGCGCTCCGGGTAGCTTTCGATGGCGGCGGCGCCGTTGCGATAGCTGCGGATGCGGAAGCCGTCCTCGGCGGCAATTTCCATGAGGTCGGCGGTCTCGTTGAGGAGCAGGGCGATTTCGCGGTTCTCCATAGAATCTACCGCTTACGAGTATAGTGCATGAGTTATTTGCCGGCACTGAGGAGATTGGCGAAGATGCGGAAGGCTCCGGGGACGCCGGCGGGGAGCTGGCGGAACCACGAGTATCCGGTGTACATGTAGATACCTTTTCCGTATTTCGTGTAGATCATGCCGCCGGGGAGCCAGTCTTCGCCGGGGTCGTGGGAGGAAAAAAGGGAGTGATATTGAGTGTCGAATTTGGAGGCGAAGTAGAGGCCGCGCTCCTGGACCCAGCCGTCGAAGTCCTTTTCGGTGATCTTATTGGGGGATTGGAGGAGCGGGTCGTTGGGATTGGCGAAGAGTACCGGAGCTTCCTCGACGGTAACGCGGTCGTGGGAGAGCTGAATGGGATAGGGGCCGATGTGGGCGGTGGTTTCCGAGCGCCCGCGGAAGTCGTCGAGAACGTTGTATTGGACGATGAAGGTTCCGCCGTTGCGGGTGTAGTCGAGGAGCCGCTGGAAGTTGGCGCGGATGGCGGGACGGGTGTTGAAGACGCGGACCCCGGCGACGATGGCATCGTAGCGGGAAAGGTCAGCAGAGGCGAGGTCGTCGTCGGAGAGGAGGGTGACGTTCAGGCCGATCTGACGGAGGGCATCCGGGACTTCATCGCCCGCGCCCATGATGTAGCCGATGTTCTTCGCGAGGACTTTGATGTCGGCCCGGACGAGGCGGGCTGTGGCGGGCGGAAAGTTGGATTGAGGGGGAATGTGGGAGTAGTTGATGTCTCTTTCGGATTGCGAAATCTGGCGGCCCTGGAACTCGGCTATTGCGCGCAAAGTGGCTTTCGAGTTTTCAGAATGTGGTTTGATTGTGAACGTTAGCATCGTTTGCTGATCTTTTTCCTGAAGCGAAAACGGAAGGGAGGCAGGGGTGATGGTCCAGCCGGGCGGGGCTTCGAGGCGGACGCTTCCGCTGGCTTTCGGTTCGTTAGCTTTCACGGAGACTTGGACGGTACGCGGGGATGGATTGGGGAAGAGGTACGAGTCCTCCGAGAGGTCGATGACGACGGGCGGGACGATGAGGAAGGGGCGGGTGAGTTCCCCGCGGACGTGATCGCTGTAGCGGTGCATGACGGGACGTTTGACGGTAATTTCCGCGCCGTTGATGGTGAAGTGGACGTCGGCAGTGAGGACGGGGGCATTCTCGGGGCGTCCAATGAGGCGCTGGTCAGTAACGGTATAGAGTGCGCCGGATTTGGGTTTGGCGAGCCAGTAAGGTTCCGTATAGGGGGCGTCGGAAGGAACTTGCCAGGTGAGGCGCTGCTCGAGAGGTTGATTGTAAGTGAGTGGAATCGCGGCGGATGTGATTTTGGGAGAATCGGGCATTCCAGTGAGTTCGGCTCCGAGGAAACTAACCGGGATAGGGAGGCGGCTGACGAGGTTGAGGTTGATGCGGGCCGTGGAGCCTGGGGTCGTTTCGTAATTGCCGGCGGAGGCATCCACCCAGAGGCCGGCGCAGAGGGCGATGGTTTCGTCGAGGTCGCGGAGTTTGCGGGTGGCGTGGGGGTCATGGATGGCGGCGATGAGAGGACGCGCTTTGAGCAGAAGGGGCACAGTCTTTTCGGGATGGGCTGGTTGGAAGGTGCGAATGGCTTCCTCGAGGATGGGGCCAACCTGCGCGCCTCCGGGGAGGCGGTTCCAGGTGGTGTCAATTCCATCCATGAGGTCCTTGGAGGCAGGCTCGCCGGCAATGACCGTAAAGAAGTTGGGAAGGGAACCGCGGCGCGCGGCAGTGCCCATGCCCTGCGACCTGTGCTCCGAACGGCTGAGAGCGGCGATTTCGCCGTAGGAGAGGCCTAGAAACGGATTGAACTTACCTGCGTCAACTTCCAGTTTAGTCGGGACTTTCGCGTTTTCCTCCTCCTGCCGGCGATTGAAGGAAAACATGTTGAACAGGAGGCGCCTGGCCTGCCACGGTTGGACGCCATACTGGAATTGCTCGGGGAAGCGCTTGGGGTCGGCGGCGGCGAAGAAGGCCTCCTTGCCGAGGATGGCGGAGGATTGATGCTGGCCGTGGCCGTCGCGAGGGGTGCCGGAGAAGCGCAGGATGATGACGTCGGGACGGTAGCGGCGGATGATCCAGACGACATCGGAAAGGACCTTGTCGCGACCCCACTTGGCGAGGGTTTCTTCGGCGGTTTTGGAATAGCCGAAGTCGATGGCGCGGGTGAAGAACTGCTCGGCGCCGTCGATGCGGCGTGCGGCGAGGAGTTCCTGTGTGCGTAGAAGTCCTAAATAATCGCCTTGCTCGGCGCCGATGAGGTTCTGGCCGCCTTCGCCACGGGTGAGGGAGAGGTAGGCGGTGCGGAGGTTGCGGCCTTCGGCGAAGTAGGCGAGCACGGCGGTGTTTTCGTCGTCCGGGTGGGCGGCGATCATGAGGACATTGCCGACCGTGTTCAACTTGCGGAGGTTCCATTCGATTTGGGCGGTGCCCGAGGGTTGGGCACAGATCGCGAGACAGCCGGGATGGAGAAAGAGGGAAAGGAGAAAGGGCGTCCGAAGTTTCATATTTTTGTGAACCAGATGGCGGGGGCTCCGTCTTTTATGTTAGTGGATGTGTTCAAGAGGATGCGTAGAGGATGAGAGGCGATGCGAACGGAAATGCATGCAATGGCAAAGGCAGCCGGGGCATTCTGGAGCCGGTTGCGGAGTAATGACGAAGATGAGGCGAATCCGGGGGTTGGGCTCGCGCTGGGTGGCGGCTTTGCCCGCGGGGTGGCGCACATCGGGGTGCTCCGCGTGCTGGAGCGGGAGCATATCCCGGTGCGGTTTGTGGCGGGGGTGAGCGCCGGATCGATTGTGGCGGCCGGACTGGCCGGCGGAGCGGACGCCGATGACCTGGAACTGGTGGCGCGGAGCATGAAGTTCAAGGATCTGGCTGGATGGCGGTTCAGCCTGTTGGGGCTGGTGGGGAGCGAGCGGATGGAGGGCTTTCTGCGGCGGGCGTTTCCGGTATACCGGTTCGAGGAGATGAAGATCCCGCTGGCGGTGGTGGCGACGGACCTCAAGACAGGTGAACCGGTGATATTCCACGGGCACGGGGAGGTGTTCCATCCGGTGCGGGCCAGTTGCTCGTATCCGGGGTTGTTCCATCCGGTGAAGTATGAGGGGATGTTGCTGGTGGACGGCGGAATCAGCATGGAGATTCCGGCGGCGGCGTTGCGGGGATTGGGCGCAAAGCGGGTGGTGAGCGTGGTGTTGCCCGCGCCTCCGGTGACGGCGGATCCGGGGAGCATGTTCGGGGTGGTGAACCGGTGTTTCCAGATCATGCAGCAGCGGACGGAGCAGTTCTGGCGGTTTCAAAGCGATGTGGTGATTGCGCCACGGGTGCAAGACGTGGCGTGGGACGATTTCACGCAAGCGGGGCGGATGATCGAGGCAGGGATGGAAGCGGCGGAGGCGGCGCTGCCGCGGATCCGGGCGTTGACGAGGCATGCGGCGGTGGGGGGTTTGCAGGCGGTGAGCGCGAACTGAGCTACTCGCCCATCGTTGAGTCCTTCGCGGACTAAGGAAGCCCTGCGGTTTTCAGAGCATTCTTCAGATTCAGGTTACGGATGAGGCGGGAGAGATAGTTTGGATGCAGTCCGAGGAGTTTCGCCGCGGCGGCATGGCTCCCACCCGCCTTCTCGATCGCCGAGAGAATCAGTTGCTTCTTCGCCTCCACCAGCGCCTGGTGGTAGCCCCCGGGGGAGATGCCCGGCGGGGCTGGGCCTTCGAGCAGAGCCTCCGGCAGGTCTTCGGGCATCACCGTCTCGGCCGATCCCAACGCCACCGCCCGCTCCATTACGTTCTCCAACTCGCGCACGTTGCCTGGCCAATCATACGCGGTCAGGTAGGCGCGCGCGGCCAGGGAAATGCCTCGTACCTTCCGCCCCGTCTTTTCCGCGTAACGGGCGACGAAAAAACCGGCCAGAAGCGGAATGTCCTCGCGGCGTTCCCGCAAAGGCGGCAGCACCAGCGGGATCACGTTCAGCCGGTAGAAGAGATCGTGACGAAAAGCCCCGCTTTCCACCGCCTCTTCCATGTCCCGATTGGTTGCGGCAATGAAACGGGCGTCCGTGCGCAGGGAACGCGTCCCTCCTACCCGTTCGAACTCCCGCTGCTGCAACACGCGCAGTAGTTTAGCCTGCAACGCCGGAGCCATCTCGCACACTTCATCGAGAAAGACCGTTCCCGCGCCGGCCACTTCCAGTTTGCCTCTCTTCTGCGCGATCGCGCCGGTGAACGCGCCCTTCTCGTGCCCGAACAGTTCGCTCTCCAGCAGCGTCTCGGAAAGCGTGGCGCAATTGATCGCAACAAAAGGCTTCGCCGCGCGGAGGCTGTTTGCATGGATGGCTTGTGCAACCAGTTCTTTGCCGGTTCCGCTTTCGCCGCGGACCAGGACGGTGGAATCGACCTGCGCCACGCGGGCGATTAACCGCAGAATCTTCCGCATCGCCGGTCCTTCCCCCACCATGCCATGTTCGATCACTGCTTCGTTCAGTAATCGCCGGTTCTCGCCTTCGAGCATTTCGACCTGGGCGGCGTGATCCAAAGCCGGCCCCGCAATCACTGCGATTGCACGCAACAACTGGAGATGATCGGCGTTCAGGGGCGAGCCGGCGGAGCCTTGCACCACAAGCACCCCGAGGATATTCCCAAAGCAAAGAATGGGCGCCGTGGCGGCCATAGTCCCGGGCGCGCTCGACACTTCTGAAAGCATTGCCGCCTGTTCTTGCGCTACTCCGGCAATCAACGCCAACAATTCCGCGGGCGCCTCGATCGGTCCGTTGTCTCGCTGCCATGCGAAGGTGGAGGCCGGCAGCCAAACCGCTCCGCGGCAGGCTGGCGTCACCTCCATCGCCGCCTCCAGAAGGCGATGCGAGATCGCCTCCACGCCGCGCAAGGAATGAATGGACACACTGATCGAGAGCAGCGCATCCAGTTCGCGGGCCAACCGCGCCCCGCGGTGGTTCGCTGCATCCGCCGCCAGTTCCGCGTCCACTTTTCCTGGAGTCAGGTAGCGCGAATCTTCCGGCCGCAGCACCAGAGTTCGAGTGACGTCTCCCTGCGCAAGGGGCTCCGGCAAAGGGCCGGTCCGTTCCGACGGCGCCTCCGGCAGAAACAGAAATACACAATCTCCCACTTGCAGTTCGTCGCCTGGACGCAGGACGCGCTCTCTCACCGGGATCCGGTTGACAAAGGTTCCGTTGCGGCTTTCCAGGTCCCGCACGGTCCACTCCTCTCCACCGCGCCGAATGACGCAGTGGTTCCTCGAGACCGAAGGGTGGTCCACCTGGATGGTATTCGACGGGTCCCGTCCGACGAAGTTCTCCCGTGACGGCAGTGCGAACTCGAGTCCGCACCGCGGACCGCTGACAGCGACAATGCGGCAGTTCACGGCTTCAGTATACGAATTGCGGCCCGCGGAATTGCTTGACCGCCGTCCCCTTCTCCCTTACGGCCCGATCTCCATCTCGGGGTCACAGATGAAAAATCGATCGGTTCCGAGGAGACGCACGCAGACTGTATAGAAGTAGTTGCCTTTGTTCTTGAACTCCTCTCCGCTCCAGTTCCCCGACGCATCGCTCGAACCCAGGACCGGATAGAAGTACACGTCTTCCTTGTTCGGTCCCCCTCCCATGATGCGATGCGTGCAGACGAGTTCTGTGTCATGGCGATGGGGGTTTTGACCGGCAAAAGGACTTTCCGGGCCGGGATCGGCTCCCGGCGCGCGATGGAAGGTGACGACGGACGCGAGTTTCAGATCTTGTTTGAGCGCGGAGATGCCCAGGAGGCACCTGCCGCCATCAGCGCGCCCCCCCTCATCTACGGTCAGTGTTCGTTTTCCTTTCTTTAGCCACATCAGCGGGCCCACTTGTTTGTTCACGGAGTATTCGCTCATCCGGACGAATCCCTCCAAGCCTTGGATCGTATCGTCCGGGTTGAGAAAGCACGTGACCATGGTGGAGCCCTCGACGAAGTTCCCTGGAACGTCAGTAATGATCATTGCAGCCTCCTGCGCCGAAGAGTCGTTTTTAAGTGATGGTTTGCGGGTAGCGGCGCGGTCAGTTCGGCCGCTTCCCCGCGGATCTGGCAAGCATCAGTTGATAGCGCGGATCGCGGCGCAA
Organism: Bryobacterales bacterium; assembly: GCA_020847895.1. Lineage (GTDB taxonomy): Bacteria > Acidobacteriota > Terriglobia > Bryobacterales > Bryobacteraceae > CADEFT01. The sequence goes on along the minus strand of JADLBG010000158.1, from coordinate 2,532 downwards.
CCCCTGCAATTCCGGATCCGCCTCGAGTTCCCGCACCGCATAGCCGATTTTCAGGCACCGCTCGAGGCTTGCGAGGGCCGAGGGCCGCCGCCCGGCCAATTCGTTCACGACCCCCAATTTGTACTGGATATCCGCCCGCTGGAGGCTGGGGGCCGGCAACCCTTCGAGCACCGCCACCGCCTCCCGCGGTTGCCCTGTCTTGGCAAGGTATACGGCCATGCTGCTCTTGGCGGAAACGTCGCCCGGGTGGGCCTCCAGCCATTGCTGAACCAGCCGCAGAGCTACCCGGAACGCATTCCCGGACTTCTGGTCCATACCGGGTACCCATCGATAAGCATCGGCAAGATTGCCCCAGGTCTGGTAACGCGTCGATCCCATCTCGATGGCCTTTTCCATCAGACTTGCCGATTCCGCATAATGGCCTTGAAAAAAACGCAATGTGCCGAGGTTGCTGTAGGCCCTGTGCGAGGGCTCGATGGCCAGTGACCTTTGCAAAGCCGAAGCGGCATCTTCATACCGCTCCGCCATGTAGTAGCTGGTCGAAAGATCGCGCAACGCCTGCGCATTGTCCGGGGCCAGGCGCAAGGCTTCCTGAAAGCTGTCGATCGCCGCCTGATATTGTCCGCGCCGGTGGAAGAGAAAGGCGCGCAGGCAATGGTTGGCCCAATACTCCGGCATCGCCTCCAATGTCCTCGCCAGGTAGGCGCGCGCCTGTTCCCAGTTATCGGTCAGCGCGTGGAACCTGGCCAGCGCGTAGTTGGCTTCCAGGCATCGGGGGTCCAGGTCCAGCGCCCTCCGGAGCGAGTCGATTCCCTTACTCCGGTCCTCCGCCCGTTCCAGTTGGATTGCCCCCAGTACCGCATGGGGAACCGCGAAATGGCCGCCACGGCGAACCGCCAGTTGAGCGCTTTCCATGGCCTTGGCGAGGAGACTGGGGTCCGGGTTCTCCTGCCATTGCCGCCACATCGCCTCGGCGAGGCCCGCGTACGCGAGAGCATAATTGGGATCCCTCCGCGCCGCCTGCTGAAACAGGCTCACCGCCAGTTCGCGGTTCTCCCGGCGGTCGTAACGGAGGAGCGCGGTCTTTCCCCTGGTGTACAGTTCAAACGCGCCGCCCCTGGTGACGCGGCCACGGCTAAATAGTCCCCATTCGGCGACCCGGTTCACGACAAAGGGCGAACCCACCCCGAGAAGACCCGCCAGACCCACCGCCGGAATCAGCCACCGGCGTCGTCCGCGGGGCTTGGGAGGACGAACCATTGACACCGTCGGCGTATCCGCCGCAATCCGCCGCCCGTCCCGAATTGCCTGTAGACCGTAGGCTACGTCAGCCATACTCGCATACCGCTTTCGCGGTTCCTTTTCGAGCAGCCGGTTGATCATTCCCAGCAGAGGGGCCGGAATATCCTGGCGGAACCTTCCGGGGTCCGGCGGGGCGGCGCTGCATATCCTGGACAGCGTCGAAAGATCGTTCTCACCGGCGAAAGGCTTCCTCCCGGTCACCATCTCGTACAGCATCGTTCCGAACGAAAACATGTCGGAACGGGCATCCACATCCCCTCCACAAGCCTGCTCGGGAGACATGTAGAAGATCGTCCCCATGATCGTTCCGCGGATGGTGCGAGGAGTGGCGGGGCGACTCCCCGCCAGCACCTTCAGCCTCGAGCCCTCGATCAGTTTGGCCAGCCCGAAGTCGAGCACTTTGACACGTCCCTCGCTGTCCACCATGACGTTGGATGGCTTCACATCGCGATGCACCACCCCGGCATCGTGCGCGTAAGCAAGCGCGGAGGCGATCTGCGCGGCGATCGTCACGGCCTCTTCGAGGCCCATTCCCTGTGCTGTGATTCTCTTCGAAAGCGGCGTCCCGTGGACGAACTCCATCACAATGAAATCTCTCCCGCCGTCGGAATTGATTTCGTGGATCGTGACGATGTTCGGGTGGTTCAGATTCGAGGCGGCTTTGGCTTCCAGTAGAAAGCGGCCGCGCCGGTCCTCGTCAACCGTCTCTTCCTGAGAGAGGATCTTGACGGCGACTTCGCGGTCCAACTTCATGTCGCGCGCCTTCCAGACAGTCCCTCCCCCACCTCTACCCACCTCTTCGATGAGTTCGTAGTGATCGAGGCACTCGGTACGCATCGGGAGAGCAGCCTTCGTCGCTCGAATATAAGGAAATTCATACCATCGTATGCCGCATTTGGCCGTGACGCAAGGGCCGGCAACAGGCTTCCCGGCTTTTTAGAGTCGCGCCTGCATCGGGGGAGAGAAAGGCAGGAAGGGGCAGAAAGGAATCTCTGCCCCCGAGGCGGTGTTCACTTGATGGCGAGCAACACTTCTCTCTTCCCGGGCGTGGCGGCCGCTATTTCTTTCTCCCGTGGCGACTTCATCAGTTCGCGCCCGCCGGTCCCCTGGTACAGGACGCGCGAGAGGAAAAACGTGTTGCCGTAACGGTTGAAGACCACCTTGGCCGCATTCCGGTTCTTGGCGGGATCGACCCTGTTGGTGATGATCATCACAGCGTTCTTCCAGTCG
>JADLBG010000157.1 GCA_020847895.1 Bryobacterales bacterium | reverse complement strand
CTTCCCGAAGAACGGCAGCATATGGTGCTCGCACATGCTGTAGAACTCGATGTCCCGCACCAGCACCATTTCGTCATACTCCACGTCGAACAGCGCCCCGTTGATAATCCCGTCGAGATTCATCGAGTAGCCGCTCGTCAGAAAACGGAGGGCTTTGTCCGCTCTCTCCGGCGTCCTTATCAGCCCTTCCCGCGTCACATCCTCTCCCAGTTCCATAAGGATGTGCTCAATCTGGGGCGCAAGCGAGCGCCCCTTCTTCTTCGGCTCTATCACCTTCACCAGCGCTTTGTTCTTCATCCCGTGACCGCCTCCTTCATATCCCCGCCAAGCTCTACAATGTTCCTTCGCGTCTCGTGGATCCTCACGCTGTCGAGAGAAGCGCTCGATGGAAACGCCGCGCGCCACCCCCGAACCAGCCTCTCCCGTATCACCCTGGCGACATTTTCCGTAGTCGGCGGCAGATCCCGGAACACCTCGATCTCCTCATTCATGTATTTGTGATCGAACTCCGAAATCACTTCGCGCCTCACATACTCATCCAGTTGCCCCATCCGCACGACAAGACCCGTCACCGCGTCCGGAGCCCCAGCCACCACCACTTCCAGCACGTAGTCGTGCCCATGCCCGTACGGGTTGTTGCACTTGCCATATAACTCCCGGTTTTCCTCGGCCGAAAGCGCCGGCGAGTGAAGACGGTGAGACGCGCTGAAACGATATTTCTTGCCGACGCGAACCATTCCTCGCCCCTCTAACGCGCGGCCTCGCCGCGGTATTCCACCCACAAGTCCTCGGTCTCGTAGATCCGCACGCTGTCCAACCGCGCATTCGGAGCCCGCAGCCTGGGCTCGAGACGCCGCCAAATCTCCATCGCCAGGTTCTCCGCCGTCGGCACAACGCGGTCGAAAGGAGGCACTTCGTGATTCAGAAACCGGTGGTCCATCGGGGCTACCACTTCCTCCTCCATAACCTCCTTCAGCCGCTTCAGATCCATCACCATTCCCGTAACCGGATCCGGCGTCCCATCCAGAGTCACTTCCAGCAGGTAGTTGTGACCATGCCCATGCGGATTGGCCGCTTCACCATAAATAGCCCGATTCTCCTCGGCCGGCAACGCCGGGTTCGCGCAACTGTGAGATGCCGAGAACTCGGCGCGGCGGGTAATCTTCATCGTTCCACCAGATTGGATGCTGTCCCGATGCCTCGGGATACTTTAAAATTGTATTGAGTTCCCATGTCCACTCGCAAAGCCGACCTCCTCTTGAAAGGGCTGATCGTGGCGCTCCTGGTAGCGCTCATTGCCGTCGCCGGCGGCACACTCGAGCAGCGCATCGTTGTCTCCGGAGACAACGCTCCCGACTTCCAAATCGTCGCCGACAACGGCAAAACCATGACCCGCTCGGATTTCGGCGGCAAACTCCTGGTCCTCAACTTCTGGGCCACCTGGTGCCCGCCCTGCATTCAGGAACTCCCTTCCCTCAACGCCTTCCAGGAACAGATGCGCTCCAAGGGCGTCGTCGTGCTCGGCGTCAGCGTGGATAAGAACGCCGCTACCTACCAGCAGTTCGTCAAGCGCTCCGGCATCAGTTTCGTCACCGCCCGCGACCCGGAAGCCAATGTCAGTTCCAGCTACGGCACCTTCAAATACCCCGAAACCTACATCATCAACAGCGGCGGCAAAGTGGTGGCGAAGTTCATCGGACCGGAAAATTGGATGGATGACAGGGTAATCCAGCAGGTTCAGAGCCTCCTCTGATACGGATAATGACACGGACAACATGATCCCCCCCGAGGCCCGCCGGAAACTCATCCAAATCACCGGTCCCCGCGGCTACCTGGACCGCCCCGAGGACCTGACCCTCTACGAATACGACGGCGGCGTCGACAAGGCGCGCCCCGAGATGGTGGTCTTCCCCCGCTCCACCGAGGATGTCGTCGCCATCGTCAAAGTCACCGCCGAGTACGACATCCCCTTCGTCGGCCGGGGCGCCGGCACCGGCCTCAGCGGAGGAGCCATTCCCCGCGCGGGCGGCGTCATGGTGGGCTTTGCCCGTATGGACCGCATCCTCGAAATCGACCTCGCCAACGAGCGCGCCGTCCTCCAACCCGGCGTCGTCAACCTCGACATCACCCTGGCGGTCCAGTCCCAAAAATATTTCTACGCCCCCGATCCCTCCAGCCAGCGCGCCTGCACCATCGGGGGCAATGTCGCCGAAAACGCCGGCGGACCCCACACCCTCGCCTACGGCGTCACCACCAATCACGTCCTCGGCATCGAGGCTGTCCTTCCTGACGGCACGGTAATCACCGCCGGCGGCAAGGAGCAGGATGTCCCCGGCTTCGATATCCTCGGCCTTCTGGTCGGCTCGGAAGGCACCATGGCGCTCGTCACCAGGATCATCGTCCGCCTCATGCGCCAGCCCGAACTCGTGAAAACCTGTCTTGCCATCTACGATACCGTCGATCACTGCGCCGATACCGTGGCCGAAATCACCGCCCGCGGCATCACCCCCGTGGCCGTCGAGATGCTCGACGGCGTCATGCTGCGCATGGTTGAAGAGGCCACTCACGCCGGCTATCCGCTCGACGCCGCCGCCGTCCTTCTCATCGAACTCGAAGGGCTCACCGAAGCCGTCGAGGAGCAACTGGAGCAGATCCGCGCCGTGTGCCACAATTCGAAGGCGCGCGAATTCCGCGTCGCCCGCTCCACCGAGGAGCGCGATCTGCTCTGGAAGGGCCGCAAGAACGCCTTCGGAGCCGTCGGCCGCGTCAGTCCTTCCTACTACGTGCAGGACGGCGTTGTGCCCCGCACCAAAGTAGCCCCCACCCTGCGCGAAATTCAGCGCATCGGCGAAAAGCACGGCCTCACCATCAGCAACATCT
>JADLBG010000156.1 GCA_020847895.1 Bryobacterales bacterium | reverse complement strand
GAGGCTGAGGGCGGCTCCGGTGGAGGCGAGGGCGGCGGCGAAGACGAACAACCAGCGTTTGCGCGTGAGGGCGGTGACTCCAAAGAGGGCGATGGAGATGGTGAGGCAGGCTTCGGCCATGTCGAACTGATCATCGAAGACGTTGAGCTGGTCGTATTCTTTCTGGTAGCCTTCGGCATGTTTTTTGATTTCCTCCTTTTCCTTGTCGTAGCGGCGGGCTTCGGCATCGTAGCGGGCGATGCGTTTTTCAAGGCCGTCGCGGAGGGCAGCGGGGATGGATGGGTTGACTGCGACGTGGGTGCGGAGTTGCTCGGCGGCATTTTCGGCCATGAGTTGTTTGAGGCTCTTGGCCTGGTAGTAGCTCCAGGAATCGACGCCGCGGGATTGGGCTTGTGCCATGTTCTGGACAATGTTGCCGTCTTTGATGTTGCCGATGGCCATGATGGTGGCGACGATGGCGACGCAGGCGGCGATCCAGGAGTTGAGGGGCCATTCGGCCTTGCCTTCGATGGACTCTTTGACAGCTTCTTCGATTTCGCTCATACGTGGTGATTCCTTGGATGGGATGATGCCGCGTCTCCGGGGCGGAAGGCAATAGCCTGAGCAGGGGGTGTGTCCGGTAGCGGCATGCCGGTGTCTCGAATGCGGACAGTGCGGAGGGCGGCGGGGAACATGCTCATTGAAAATTGTTGAGAAGGGGCTGGTCCTTCGATTGCACCGGGAAGGGGCTATGTGGCAGGACGTACGGCAAGCGGCGCGGGTGATGCGCAAGAATCCGGGGTTCACGGCGGTGGCGGTGATGATGCTGGGTCTGGGGATAGGGGCGAATACTGCAATTTTCAGCGTGGTGAACGGGGTGCTGCTGGAGCCGCTGGGGTATGCGGATGCGAACCGGATTGTGGCGCTCGAGACGAGGTTTCCGGAGCAGGGACGGGCAGTGCCGCGAGTGACCGGGGGCGACCTGGTGGATTTACGGGGCGCAAACCGGATTTTTGAGGCGTTCAGCGTGTTTCGCGGCGGAGAGATGGGCGTGCAACTTCGCGAGAAAGCGGAGTTCACAGGAGTGTACCTGGTAAACAGCGGCTTCTTCCGGGTGTTCGGAGTAATGCCGGTGTACGGACGGTTGTTTCAGGACGGGGAAGCGCACCGGGCGGCGGTGGTAAGCGCCTCGTTTGCGAACCGGAACCTGGGCGGGGGGGCGGCGGCTCTGGGCAAGCGGATTCACGTGGAGAGCTGGGATCTGGAGGTGGTAGGCGTGGTGGCGGGGGGACTGCAATATCCGCAACCCGCGGAGGTGTGGATCTGCGACACGTACACCCCGGAGAATTTGAACCGGACGGCGTACAACTACAGGGCGGTGGCGAAGCTGAAAGAGGGCGTGACGATAGCGGGGGCGCAGGCGCGGATGGAGACGATCGGGGCGCGGTTGCGGGCAGCGTTCCCCGGTTCGAACCGGGACAAGACGTTCGGGGTGATGCCGCTGCGGGAGCAGTTGGTGGGTCCGGTACGGACGATGCTGTACTTTTTGCTGGGCGCGGTATCGCTGGTGCTGCTGATTGCGTGCGCGAATGTGGCGAATCTGCTGCTGGCGCGGGCGGCGGCGCGGGGCAGGGAGTTCGCGGTGCGGGCGGCGCTGGGGGCGGGGCGGCGGCGGATCGCGAGGCAACTATTCGTGGAGAACCTGTTGCTGGGGCTGACGGGCGGCGCGGCGGGGGCGGCGCTGGCGTGGCTGTCGCTGGACGGACTGTTGCGGCTGGCGCCGAACCTTCCGCGGATGTCGGAAGTGGAGGTGAGTCCCGCGGTGCTGCTGTTCACGTTGGTGGTGTCGGTAGGGGCAAGCCTGTTGTTCGGCCTGGCTCCGGCGGTTCAGGCGGGGCGGATGGACATTCAGGAGGCGCTCAAGCAGGGGGGCGGGCGCGGGTTGGCGGGCGGCAGGGGAAACAGAGTGCGGAAGGCGCTGGTGGTTGCCGAGGTGGCGCTGGCGGTGGTGCTGGCGATTGGGGCGGGGCTGCTGATGCGGTCGTTCTTCGAACTGCGGGCGGCGGAGTTGGGCTATCGGCCGGAGGGGGTGCTGGTAATGTATGCCCACGCTCCGGCGAAGGGATTGGAAGGCTATATTGCGGCGGTGAGGCGTTTCGAGGAACTGCTCTCGCGGCTGGAAACGATCCCGGGGGTGAAGGCCGCCGCGGCAGCGATGGGGCTTCCGGCGGGGCGGTATGGATCGAATGGAGCGTATGCGGTGGAGGGCAAGCATCGTTTCGAGGCTGGACAGAAGTTGCCTGAGGCGGGGTTCCGGCTGGCGAGCCCGAAGTATTTTTCGGCGATGGGGATTCCGTTACTGCGGGGGCGGGAGTTCGGCGAGCGGGACCAATGGGACACTCCGTTTGTGGCCATTGTGAGTGAGAGCCTGGTGAAGCAGGTGTTTCCGGACGAGGATCCGATCGGGCGGCGAATTCAGTGCGGGCTTGATTCGCCGAAGTGGATGACGGTGGTGGGTGTAGTGGGGGATGTGCGGCAGGAATCGCCGGCATCGCGGCCGGGGCCGGAGTTGTACATGCCGCTGGCGCAGCATCCTTACCACGCGAACGAGGTGCAGGTGGTGGTGCGGACGGCGGGGCCGCCGGGGGCGCTGATTGGGGCGGTGCGGAGCAGGGCGCGGGAATGGAATCCGGAGGTGGCGGTGAAGTTCACGACGCTCGAGGAGATGGTGGCGGGGTCGGTGGCGACGCCGCGCTTCCGCACGCTGCTGGTGGGAGCATTCGCGGGACTGGCGCTGCTGCTGGCGATGGCTGGGGTGTATGGGGTGGTGAGTTATTTGGTGACGCAGCGGAAGGCGGAGTTCGGATTGCG
>JADLBG010000155.1 GCA_020847895.1 Bryobacterales bacterium | reverse complement strand
CGGGCGGGTCAGCATCCAGTTCCGCCGCAACGTCAACTTCGGATACTTCGCGGTTCCCGTCCCCATTGACGTCCAATAGAGTGGGGCACGGCGGCTAGCCGCGCGTCCCGCTTTGTGGCATCCTACGCTGTATCATGCTTGCCATTGCACTCCTGTTCTTCGGCGGCGCGGGGGTCTCCGCGCAGACGCCCGAGGATGTGAATCAGGGGAAGAAGTTGTACCTGGGGCACTGCTCGCCCTGTCATGGCCAGACGGGGACAGGTGGCCGCGGTCCGAATCTCGCCCAACCGAGATTAAAGCACGGGGCGAGCGAGGAGGCGATCGCCGATGTGATCAAGAACGGGATTGCCGGCACGGAGATGCCGGGGGCGTGGCAACTGAGCGACCGCGAGGCGGCTCTGATGGCGGCGTACGTGCGCTCGCTGGGGCGCGTCGAGAGGGTGGATCTGCCGGGGGACGCCGTGGCGGGGCGGCGGGTGTTTGAAAGATCGGGCTGCGGGCAGTGCCACATTGTGAACGGCGAGGGGGTGGCGATGGGGCCGGAGTTGACGGAAATCGGAGTGAGGAGAAACGCGGAGTATACGCGGGAGGCGATTGTGCATCCGGGGGCCGCGGTTCCGGAGGGCTACCTCTATGTGGAGATTGCGACGGCGGCGGGGCGGACGGTGAGCGGGCAGCGGGTGAACGAGGATTCCTTCACCATCCAGATTCGGGATTCCACCGGCCGCTACCATTCGTTCCGTAAGCAGGAGCTGAAGGAGGTGCGCAAATTCTCGGGACGGTCCGCGATGCCTTCCTACCAAGGGAGGCTGGGTGAAGCCGAACTGGACAACCTCGTCGCCTACCTCGCCAGTTTGAGAGGGGAACCATGAGATTCGTCACGCTGCTGCTGGCCGTTGCGCTTCAGGCCCAGGTTACCTTCGAACGGATTCGCGATTCGGAACAGGCGCAGGGGAACTGGCTGACGTATTCGGGTAATTATGCCGGGCACCGGCACTCGCCGCTGAAACAACTGACGCCGGCGAATGTCGCGTCGCTGAAGCCGGCGTGGATCTACCAATTCGATACAGGGGAGAACGAGGTCTCGCCGCTGGTGGTGGACGGGGTGATGTATGTCACGGGGCCGAACTTCGCGGCGGCATTGGACGCAGGCACGGGGCGGGCGCTGTGGACCTGGAACCGGCCGATGCCGAAGGACCTGAAGACGCTCGGCTTCGGGCGGGTGAACCGGGGCGCGGCGATCCTGGGGGACACGATCTTCGTGGGCACGTTGGATGCTTACCTGGTGGCGCTGGACGCGCGGTCAGGGGCAGTGCGGTGGCAGGCGCAGGTGGCGGACTACCGGACCGGCCATTGCATCACGGCGGCTCCACTGGCTCTTCGGGACAAAGTGATTGTGGGTATCAGCGGAGGGGAGGCCGGGATCCGGGGCTTTGTCGATGCCTACGATGCGAAGACCGGGAAGCGCGCCTGGCGGCATTGGACCGTTCCCGAGCCCGGGGAACCGGGCAGTGAAACCTGGAGCGGGGACGCCTGGAAGACGGGCGGCGCCTCCACGTGGGTTACCGGAGCTTATGATGCGGAATCGGACCTGATTTTCTGGGGTACAGGCAATCCGGGGCCGGACTGGAACGGCGATGTGCGTCCGGGCGACAACCTTTACTCCTGTTCACTGCTGGCGATCGAAGCGGCCACGGGGAAGCGAAGGTGGCATTTCCAGTTCACGCCGCACGACACGCATGATTGGGACGCGGTCCAGGTGCCGATGCTGATCGAGGCGACGGTGCGGGGACGGTTGCGGAAGGTGGTGGCGACGCCGAACCGCAATGCGTTCTACTACCTTTTGGACCGTGCCAGCGGGGAGTTTCTGCAGGCGACCGCGTTCGCCAAACAGACGTGGGCCAAGGGAATTGATGACCGCGGGCGGCCGATCGTGCTGCCGGATACGGAACCGAGTGAAGAAGGCACGCTGGTGTGGCCGAGCCTGCAAGGGGCCACGAACTGGTTCAGTCCATCGTATGATGCGGCGTCGAATCAGGTGTTTGTTTCGGTGAGGGAGATGGGGGCCTATTATCACAAAGGCGAGGCGGCATACAAGCCGGGAACGTTGTTTACCGCGGGAGGCGAGCGGGCGCTACGAGGCGACAAGGCGTTTGGCGCCATCCGGGCGCTGGATGCGGGCAGCGGCAAGCAGAAGTGGGAGTTCCGGCTGCACTCGCCACCGTGGGCGGGAGTGCTTTCGACGGCCGGAGGGCTGGTGTTCGGCGGATCGGATGAGGGGAACTTCTATGCGTTGGATGCAGTGACGGGGAAGCCGCTGTGGGATTTCCAGACGGGGAACGGGATTGCGTGCAACCCGATCTCATACCTGGTGGACGGGAGGCAATACGTGGCCATCGCCGCGGGGCATGTATTGATCGCATTCCGGCAGTAGGCTTAAGCGTGGATGGAGGCCAGCAGTTCCTCGAAGGAGCGGCTGAGCAGGGTGGCCTGCGCCAGCAGTTCATCGGCAGGCTGGAGGAGGGCGTCGGTGCCTTCACTGGTGACACGTGCCTCGCGGCTGACATCCTGGACGCTGGTTGAAACGGCCTGAGCGCTATGCGCGGCTTCCTGGACGCTTTTGCTGATTTCGTTGGTGGCCTCGCGCTGCGAATTGACGGCAAGGGCAATCATCCGGGCAATCCCATCGACGTTGTGAATGGTTTCGCTGATGCCGGAAATGGAGGAGGCGGTTTGTGTGGCGGCTTTTTGAATGGCGTTCACTTCTTCCTGAATTTCCTCGGTTGCCGAGGCGGTCTGCTGCGCGAGGTGCTTCACCTCGCTTGCGACCACGGCAAAGCCTCGGCCGGCTTCGCCGCTGCGGGCGGCCTCGATGGTGGCGTTGAGGGCGAGGAGATTGGTTTGGCGGGCGATTTGGGAAATGATGCGGATGACGCCGCCGATTTTGTGGGAGGCTTCGTTAAGTTGGGTAATGACGGAGCTGATCTTATGGGCTCCGGCGGCGGCTTTTCCCGCTACTCTGGCGGATTCACCGGCTTGCTGCTCGATCTCGCCGAAGGCGACGACAAGTTGCTCGGTGGAGGAGGCGACATTCCGGACGCTGGCGGAGGTATGGGCGCTCTCGGCGGCGGCTCCCGCGGCATCGTGGGTTGTCTTTTGGGCCGAGTGTGACAATTTCTTGGCGGTGTCATGGATGGCCGCTACGCTGTGCCGGATGGTGTCGACGGTGTGGTCCAACTGTTGAGCGATCTTCCGGCGGGTGGCCACGGAGTCCTGGATGGCATGGTTTTGCCGGGCCATCTCGTTTCCGGCCTCGTTGATCATGCGGGCTCCGGCGCGGAAGGCTCCCTTGGCTCCGCGTAGCATGAAGCGGCGGTAAAAGCGCTTTTTGCTGGCGCAATCGAGGGAGACGCCGGCTTCGCGGACGAAGGCGTCGGTCTGGTCGAGCATGGCATTGATGGCGATGACGGTGCGCCGGAGGGTTTCCTCCTCGGGGGCTCCGATGAGGCGCGCTTCGAGGTCGCCTTCGGCGATCCGCTCACAGACGGCGGCAATCTCCGCCATCCAGTGCCGGTACATTGCGAGGTCTTCTACCTGCTGCATTCCACTTCCTCCGGTATTAACGAAAACACGAACTCGTCGTATTCCATGCCCAGGTCCGCCAGGTATTTGCCGAGCATTTCTAGGGCGGCCTTGATTCCCAGTTCCGAGTTTGGATGGCGGCGCTCTTCGGCGAGCAGCGCGGCATAAACCGGCTGGATTCTGTCGATTGCCTGCCGGTCGGGGACTCTGCGGTTGGAGTGATAGCCGGCGATCTTTCCGGAAGCGTCAAAGGTGGGGGTGACATGGGCGAGCACCCAGTAGTGGCCGCCATCCTTGCACTGGTTGATGACGAAAGCGAAGATTTCCTTGCCTGCGCGGATGGTGTCCCAGAGGACGCGGAAGACGCATTGAGGCATATCCGGATGGCGGATGATGTTGTGGGGTTGGCCGAGGAGTTCTTTTTCGGTGTAGCCGCTGACCTGCTGGAAGGTGTGGTTGGCGTAGGTGATGATGCCGCGGGCATCGGTTTTGCTGACGATGATTTCGTTTTCGCCGAAGAACTGTTCTCTGCCGGTGGGTTGAACCTTCTGGATCCGCATGATTCCTTTCGCGGGGCGCGAGTGGATGGCGCGCGCCGTCCTATACCTTTTTTCGGCTTGCTGGGGGGATCTATTAGAGAAAAATGCAGGAGTCAGGAGTTGGGCGCCGGGTGATGCCAGCCTCCGGCGTGCTCCGCCAGGCGCGCGGCTTCCGCGGGTCCCCATGATCCGGGATCATATTCGTACAGGGGGGCGCCGCCGCCGAGGATTGGCTCGACGATGCGCCAGGCGGCTTCCACGGCATCCTGCCGCACGAACAACATCGGGTCCCCGCGCATGGCGTCGGTGAGGAGGCGCTCGTAGGGCGCCAGTTCACCTGTTGCGTCCAGTTTCATCGCGGAGAGTTCGACGGGCGCGGGTTCCATGGGCGCGCCTGGGCGTTTCACCTGCGCTCCCAGGCTGAGGGAGAAGTCCGGACCGAGCCGGAACCGGAAGTAGTTGCTGCCGACAGGAAGCTTCCAGAGCGGCGATTTTTTCAGTTTGACAATCACTTCGGTAGCGGTGACAGGCATGGACTTGCCGGCAAAAATCAGGAAAGGAACGCCTGTCCAGCGCCAGGAATCCACTTCGAGGCAGATGGCGGCGAAGGTCTCCATTTTCGAGGCGGGGTTGACTCCGTCTTCCTGGCGATAGCCCTTATACTGGCCGCGCACGATGTGCCGCGGATCGATGGGCGGAATGGCCTCGAACACCTTCACCTGCTCGTTGCGCAAGGGTTCAGCTTCGGTTCTCACCGGCGGCTCCATGGCGAGAAAGGCGACCACTTCCAGCAAGTGATTTTGCACGACGTCGCGGATTGCGCCGAGTTCATCGTACAACCGGCCGCGGCCCTGGACTCCGAAGGCCTCCGTCATGATGATCTGCACGCTGTGGACGTAGTTGCGATTCCAGACCGGTTCGAGGAACGTGTTGGCGAAGCGGAAGAACAGCAGATTCTCGACGGCTTCCTTTCCGAGGAAATGGTCGATGCGGAAGATGGCGGGTTCGGGGAAATAGCGGAGGAGGAGTTGATTCAAGCTCTGCGCGGAGGCAAGGTTTCGTCCGAAGGGCTTCTCGATCACCACGCGGGCGCCTTCGGCGCAACCTGCCTGATGGAGCGCTTCGGCCACGTCGCGGAAGAGGCTTGGGGGAATGGCGAGGTAGTGGAGAGGGCGTTTGGCGTCTTTGAGCAGGGCTCGCAACCGGCGAAACGTGGCGATGTCACGATAGTCGCCGTCGATGTACTGCATCCGCTCGACAAGGCGTGTGAAGACAGCCTCATCGAGACGCCCCGCATGCCGTTCGAGACTTTCGCGGGCGCGTTGGCGAAGGTTGTCAATGGTCCATCCCGATTTGGCCACGCCGATAATAGGAACGTTCAGCCCGCCTTTGCGAACCATCTGGTAGAGCGCGGGGAAGATTTGTTTGAAGGCGAGGTCTCCGCTGGCGCCGAAAAAGACCAGCGCATCCGAATCTTCATGTCTTGTCATAGGTAATGTTTTCGATGCGTCTCACTCACGGGCCGCGGCGGAGCGTCATAGCCGCTTGGGGGGGATGTTCTGATTCATATTGAAGAAATTGTCCGGATCGTATTTCGCCTTGACGGCGGCGAGCCGGTCATAATTGTCGCGGTAGGCCGCGTGAATGCGCTCGTCGCCCTCATCCATCAGGAAGTTGACGTAAGCCCCGCCGGAGGAATAGGGATGGAGAGCCTGAAAGTAGTCCCGCGCCCAGGCGGTGATACGCTCGCGATTGGCGGGGTCGGGATCCACGCCGGCGATGATCTGGGCCCAGACGGCGTCCCGGTAGCTCCATGCCGTGTCCGAGTTCGCGGGGCGATGCGCCGCGCCGTTGATGGGATAGATGTGAACCGTCGAGAGCGTGGTGGGGAGACGGGAACTGTGCAGGATGTGTTGGGCGACGGCTTCATCGGGGATTTCCTTGAGGAAGTCGGCTTTCCAGTACCATTGCAGACCGGGCGGATAGAGCGGATCAAACATGCGTTGGAGCGCGGGATAAGGCATGGGGCCCACCATCTCGAAGGCAGGGGGGAGGAAAGCGCGGACAGTGGTCAGGATGGAGTTCGCTTTGTGTTGTGGTCCGGTGAAGCACCAGACCAGGGCGCACATCTTTTTCCCGTGGTGGGCCTCCGGGAAATGAGGGGATGGGGGGATGGTGTGAAAAGCAAAGAAGCAGCTTGTTTCGAGAGGAGCGCCGGGGATGAATCCGCGGTACCACTGGAGCAGATCGCCTGCATGATCGAGGTCCCAGAACATGGGGCCGCCGATAACGGTGTGGACGGGATGAGCCTGAAAGAGAAACGAGGTGACTACACCAAAGTTGCCGCCACCGCCGCGCAAGGCCCAGAACAGGTCAGCGTTTTCCCTCTTGTTGGCCACGCGGAAGGCTCCATCGGCGAGCACGACGTCCGCCTCGAGCAGATTGTCGATGGTGAGACCGTATTTTCTGGTGAGGTGTCCAAGCCCGCCTCCCAGCGTGAGCCCCGCGACACCGGTGGTGGAAATGAAACCTGAAGGGACGGCGAGCCCAAAGGCGTGCGTGGCATGGTCGACGTCTCCCCAAACGCATCCGCCGCCGACGCGGACGGTGTTGTGTTCGCGATCGACACGAAGGTGCCGCATGCGGGAGAGATCGATCACCAGTCCGTCATCACACACGCCCAGCCCAGCGACATTGTGACCGCCCCCGCGGATGGCAACACGAAGGCCTGTTTCCCGTCCGAACTGCACAGACGCGATCACGTCGGCCACGTCCGCGCAGTGGACAATCACCCGCGGCTTGCGATCAATCATCGCATTGTAGACATTTCGAGATTGCTCGTAGCCTTTATCACCGGCTTCGAGCACGGTTCCACGGACCCGGTTGCGGAGCGTGTCTACAGTTTGCATCTTTAAGGAATCTCCATTGGGGTAGACAAAGGACGGAACTGTAATGTTTCTCCCCTTTCTACTATCCGAAAGGATAGAGGGCTCACCGATCGGATAGCCGCTTTTTTCTCGCAACCCAGGTAAACGATTGATTCCGGAAGATTTGATATTTTTCAGAAGTTGGCAGATAGTATGCAGGCAGAGGGGGACCAATCGAAAGATGGCGGGATCCTGCCGGGAAGCCCGCCCGAGGGGACTAAGGAGAGAATACCCATGGAGAGAATTCTTCGCATACTTGCCGTGGCTTGCCCGCTCGCCGCTCAAACGGCCATGCCGCCGCCGGCCAAGACAAGAGTTGATTTCATTCGAGATGTGGAGCCCATCCTTTCTCAAAACTGCCACTCCTGTCACGGCAATGCGGTTCAGCAGGCAGGACTGCGGCTGGACCGCCGGCAGCTTGCCTTGCGGGGCGGGGATTACGGCCCCGTCATCATCCCCGGCAACAGCGCCGGAAGCAAACTGATCAAGCGTCTGGTGAACGGAGATGGAGGGATGCAGATGCCGCCGGCGGGCGCGCTCTCGAACGAGGAAATCGGGATTCTGCGGGCGTGGATCGATCAGGGCGCGGATTGGCGGCTCGAGGTGAAGGAAGAAGCGCCGCCCAAGCCGGTGGATCCTGCTGTCCGCTCGTTCCTCGATGCCGTGCGGGCAAACGACATTGCAGCCGTGACGCGGAGGCTCGCGGACCGTCCGGAACTGTTCAAGGCAGAAGACAACGCGCGATCGACCGCGCTGCATCATGCGGCGGCTTTCGCTTCGGTGGAGATGATGAAACTCCTGCTCGACAAGGGCTCGGATTCGAATGCACAGAACCGCCGCAAGTCGACGCCGCTGCACTGGGCGGTGTATGACGAGGCCAAGGCGCGGCTGCTTCTGGAGCATGGGGCGAAAATCGAAACGAGGCAGGTGGAAGGGCGTACGGCCCTGTATCAAGCGGCCGCCCTGGGCAATGGAAACAGCGTGGTCCGGCTGCTGCTCGAGAAGGGCGCTGATGCGAACGCGCGGATGGTGAACGGCGCGACGCCGCTGATGGCGGCGTCGAGGAGCGGCAACGTGGAGGTCATGCGGATGCTGCTGGCAGGCAAAGCGCAGGTCAACGCCCAGAGCGGCAATGGTTCCACGGCATTGATGGCCGCTGCTTCGAGTGGAAACCCGGACGCCGTGCGGCTCCTGCTCGACAACGGCGCCAACCCCAATCTCACCACCAAGAAGAACGACACGGCGCTGATGGACGCCGCTACATCGGGGGTGGAGGAGTCGGTGCGTCTGCTGCTCGAGAAAGGCTCCGAGGTCAACGTCCGCGGGGAGCGCGGGTACACAGCGCTGATGTACGCCGCCGCCTCGGACGCCATGACGGCTGGTTCCGTCAAGCTTCTGCTGGCGAAGGGCGCAGACACGACATTCACCGCGGACGGTGATACCGCGCGGTCACTGGCGGTGAAACGCGGGGACACGGAGATCGCGCGGCTGCTGGGGGCATCGGAGCATGAGCGGCGGCGCGGAGGCGCGCCGGCGGCGTTGAACAGCCCGCCGCTTCCGGTTTCCGAAGCTGTGGAGAAAGCCACCGGCCTGTTGGAGAAACAGAGCTACAACTTCATCCGCATCGGCGGCTGCAATTCCTGCCACGCCCAGGACTTGCCCTCGGCCGCCGTGGGTATTGCGCGCGACCACGGTTTGCCGGCGAAATCCATTGCGCAACTCTCCGAGGCGATGCGCGGAGTGAGCGCGGAACGAATCCTCGATCTCGGGGCGTTCGGTCCCAGCAGCGTGGCCTGGGAGTTGTTTGACTTCGGGATGAACCACGCGCCGGCGAACGAGTACACTGACGCCGTGGTCCGCTACATTCTGTCGATGCAGACAGCCCGGGGCAACTGGCATGCCTCCGAGGGGAAGCGCCCTCCGATGAGCGCCGGCGAGGAGTTGGCAGCCGCGCTGTCGATCTACGCGTTACAAAATTACACACCTGTGGCGGAAAAGGAGGATTCGAAGAAAGCCGTTGCGCGCGCCGCGGCGTGGCTGGCCGCTTCGAACCCGGCCACCACGCAAGACCGGGCGTTCCAGGTGATGGGCCTTGTCTGGGCGAAGGCCGGCGGCGGCTCCATCGCGCGAGCCGCCAAGGCGCTGGCCGGGACTCAACGCGCCGACGGCGGATGGAGCCAACTGCCGCACATGGGAACCGATGCCCATGCCACCGGCCAGGCGCTCTACGCGCTGCATCTTGCCGGGATGGCGCCGGCAGATGCCGTCTACCGGAAGGGCACGGCTTACCTGCTGCGCAACCAGGCAGCCGACGGATCGTGGCACGTGAAATCGCGCTCCATCTGGCTACAACCTTACTTTGAGAGCGGCTTCCCCTACGGCCATGACCAATGGATCTCGGCGGCGGGAACCGCCTGGGCTTCGATGGCGCTTGCCGTTAGCGAGGAAAACCGCGCCATCAGCCGCCGGTAGCCGGGGTCAGCGGGGCGTTCGGGTGAGCGCCCCGTATGCTGGGGCCGGAGGCCGAACGGGCCGGGATGCCGGCGACGGCATTAGTTAAGCTAGCGCAGCCGGATCCCAAGATCGCGGAGGGCGCGGTCCGGAACCGTCGAGGGCGCTTCGCACATCAAGTCCGTGCCCTTGGCAGTTTTTGGAAACGGAATGACGTCGCGGATGGATTTTTCGCCGGCAAGGATCATCACCAGGCGATCCAAGCCGAGGGCGATGCCGCCGTGCGGTGGAGCGCCGTATTCGAGGGCGTCGAGCAGGAAGCCGAACTTCACGCGGGCTTCTTCGTCCGATAGGCCGAGCGAGGAAAACACCTTGGCCTGCACGTCGCGGCGGTGAATACGGATGGAGCCGGAGCCGAGTTCGACGCCATTCAGCACAATGTCATAGGACTTGGCGCGGCAGCGCGCGGGGTCCGCGGTCAGTTTGT
>JADLBG010000154.1 GCA_020847895.1 Bryobacterales bacterium | reverse complement strand
CGCCATCCGAGCGGCGCAACTCTCCCTCGCGGTAGATGATGTGATCGATGCTGTTGTCGAAGTCTCGCGGGTGGCCTTCCGTGTAGGCGATGTGGACCGTGTCGCGGCCGTTCGAGGCGTACTTGACGTAGGGACGGTGCTTGAACTGGAGGGGGACGTGGATCAGCACGTTGCCCGTCTTCCACGTATTGCCGAGGTCGTCCGAGTAGGCGTAGGAGGGCTTGTACGAATTATCCAGGCCGCGGAAAAAATCGTAGACGTGGTCCTCGTTGCCGAGGAAGTGCAGATTCGAATACGTGACGCGGGAGGTAGCGCTCGGGATATAGACCTGCTCCGGTCCCCATTGGCCGGTATCCTCCGGCGCGGAGATGCGGTAGTAGATCTTGTTGTCCACGCCGTGCAGCGAGTACATCGCCAGCACGCGGTGATCCGGGCGCACCAGAAGAGCCGGCGAATTGTGGTCGTCAAACCAGCGGCGGTCGCCTTCCGCGCGGTGCAGGGTGGCCACCTGCCGCTGCCCGGAAGCAAGGTCGTAGGTGACCACTTCAATGTTCCCCCGCCTGGCGGGATCGCGCGTACCGGCCGCGACGACCCCGAAGACGAGCTGGCTGCCCCTGAACACGGCGCGCTCATCCTCAAACCAACACCAACCTCCGTCGTCATGCAACACACGGATTTGCGGTTCCGGCGATTCCGCCAGGAGAATCCAAGGCAATACGATGAGAAGCCGCCGCGCGAAGTTCATCTTCCCACCTCTAATACAGCAGCTCGGCGTACCGTTTCTCTTCGATCAGTTGTTTCTGCTTATCGGACCAGGCCTGCTTCGAGCCCGCCATGGCGATCATCGCCTTCTCGAACTTCCGGGCGGCTTCGTGCAGTCCGGCGATATAGACGTATGTCTTCGGATCACTGATCATTTCCCAGACTTCCACCTGATGCTCCACCAGCAGCCGGTCGAGCGTCGACGTTTCGTCGAAATACGGCCGCGCGCTCACGGCCTCGAACGCCTGGAAGGATCTCTCATCATAGAAAAGGCCAAGATCGCGGTTGAGATCGTTGCGGTAGAGCATCTCCATGCCGCTGCGGGCGCCGTAATAGAGCCGCACCTTGCCTTCCCAGCCCCCGATCTCGTCGTAAATGTGCTTGATGAACGCGCGGAAAGGCGCAATGCCGGTTCCCACGCCTACCATCAGCAGGTTGCGGGAATCATCCGCGGGCATGAGGAAGTGCGCGCCATACGGTCCGGCAATCTGGATGTGGCCGCCGGGCAGGGTATCGCAGAGGTAGTTGGAGGCTTTGCCGGGATAGCGCTCGCCGCTCACATCATCAATATAAAAGCAGCGGCGCACGCAGATGGAAATCGCGCCCGGCTGCGCCGCGTCGCCCCGTCTGGTGCTGGCGATGGAATAAAGCCGGATGTGTTGTCTGTTGCCGAACTCATGCGGGCCGGGCACGAGCACCGCGATGCTCTGCCCCTCGAGAAAGTCAAAGCCGACGTCGTCGGGAAGCTGAAGAACGAGATGACGCACCTCGGCCTCGGTCTTGGGCGTAATTCTCTCACTCGAGATGAGCGTGGCGGTATAGGGATGACTGATGTCATATTCCCCGAGAGTCATCAGGGGGTTGCCCTGGTTTGGAATCAGGACCGGCATTGGTGTATCTCCTCTTTGGAATCCGGTTGGCCGGAGCACGAGCCGGCATGGCTACAGGCGCCGCAGCCGTGGGCCATATCCTCAAGTACATCGTCATCCTGCCGCCGCGCCGTGCGCTTGCGCAGAAACGCCTGCACGGCGAACCACAAAGCCATCAGCAGCAGGATTCCACCAACCGCTCTCAATGAATCGAGAAGCATGTGCTATGCGCCTCCTCCCATGCCGGCAAAGCCCATGAACGCCATGGAGAGGATGCCGGCCAGCATCAAAACGAGCGCGGTGCCCCTTGCCATGTCGGGAATGTCGGAAAGCTCGAGCCGTTCCCGAATGAAGGACATGATGACCAGGGCGAGAGCGAATCCGGCGCTCGCTCCAACCGCGAAAACAACGCTTTGCGCGAAGGAATATTCACGCGCGGTCTGGAACAACGCAACGCCGAGGACCGCGCAATTGGTGGTGATCAGCGGCAGATAGATGCCGAGGGCGCGGAACAGCAAGGGACTCGTCTTCTTGATGAACATCTCGAGCAACTGCACCGTGGAGGCGATGATCACGATAAACGTGATGATCCGCAGGTATTCGGCATGCAAAGTCACCAGCAGCAGGTTCGACGCGTAGGCCAGGATGCTGCTCACCGTGATGACGAAAATAACCGAGATTCCCATGCGCCATGCGGTGGCGAACTTGCCGGACACCCCAATGAACGGACAGATGCCGAGAAAAACGCTGAGCACGAAATTGTTGATCAGCAGCGAGTCCAGGAAGATCGAACTGAGCGAAGCGTGGTTCATGCGGCTATCTCCTCCGGTACTTCCGTCTTCCTCTTTGACCGCGCCTTCCATGCGGAGAAGATCAGCAGCCAGGTCGCAAGCGTGAGAAACCCGCCGGGAGGAAGCAAAAACAGGACCCAGGGCTGGAAGTTGGGGCCGAACAGGTGAATACCCAGAAACGAACCGGCGCCGAGAATCTCGCGTACGCTGCCCAGGCAGGTAAGCGCGAACGCAAAGCCCACCCCCATGCCCAGCCCATCGAGCATGCTCTTGCCGACGGAATTCTTGCTCGCGTAGGCTTCGGCCCGGCCAAGAATGATGCAGTTCACCACAATCAGGGCGATAAAAGCTCCCAGCGCCTTATACACCGGGATGCTGATGGCCTTGATCAGGTAGTCGACGATGGTGACGAAGGTAGCGATGATCAGAATATACGTGGCGATGCGCACCTGTTTCTGAACGAGCTTCCGCACCATGGAGATGAGCGTGTTCGAACAGACCAGCACGAACGTGGTCGCCAAACCCATGGCGAGGGCGTTGCGGACGCTGTTGGTTACCGCCAGGGTCGGGCACATGCCGAGCACCTGGACGAACACCGGATTCTGATTCCATAGCCCGTTGAAGAAAGCTTCCATGCTCTCGCCGGCGGAGGCGGCGGGCGCGTCTGGTTCGTGTATGAGAGCCATTATTCCCCTTTCTCGATGCGGCTGAGATTGCGGTTGACGATGGGCAACAGGTCGCGCGTGCTCTTGTCGAGCGCGCGGCCCACGGCGCGGGAAGAGATGGTGGCGCCGGAGATGGCGTCCACCTCCCAGGGGTTCTTCTTCGTGCCGTGCTTGACGGTGGTGACGGGGTGCGCCGTCGAGGTCTTGTCCGCGTTCAGACGGACATCCAGATTCTGGAAGTTCGCCAGAAAAGTGGGGTCGCTCGTGATCTTGTCGCCGAGCCCCGGAGTCTCCTTGAGTTCCACCACCTTGAAACCGGTGATGGCCTGCTTCGCCGACGAATAGGCATACATGGTGCGGATCACGTCGGCGTAGCCGCGGTCGCTCGCCTCGAGGACCACGCCGAGCAGCGCGCCGGAGCCGTTGTAGCCGGCAAACAGCCGCGGCCCGGTATAGTCGAGGCTCTTCAAAACAGAGATCTCGCCCGATGGCTGCACTCCGTAAATCACCTGCTTCTCCACGCCCGGCAGCAGTTCCGCCACAGTCTCCTTCATGATGATTTCCTGGTTCCGCTGGATGGGAACCAGCGTGCTGCGATAGGTGGTGACGATCAGAAGTCCGCAGATGAGCGAAACCGAGCCCATCAGCCGGATCATCTTCACGCTGCTGGCGGCTTCCGCGGCGGGCGGCTTCGGTGTCCGCGCTTGCGGGCTTTGCGTGGTGGCGCTCATGCTTTCGCCGCCTCCTTCTTCCGTGCGCCGTAGATCCGCGGCTGGGTGAGGTTGTCGATCATCGGCGAAACCGCATTGCCGAGCAGGATGGCGTACATCACCCCTTCCGGCAGTCCGCCGAGGAACCGGATGATGACGGTGATGAGTCCCATCAGCCCTCCGTAGATCCACACCCCAAGAGGAGTAACGGGAGAAGCCACCATGTCGGTCGCCATGAACATCGCTCCCAACATAAGCCCGCCGGAGAACAGCACGAACAACGGGTTCGGATACTGCGCCGGCGCCGCCAGATAGAACGCCCCGCTCACCACGAACGCGCTCGACAGCATGGCCGCGGGAATGCGCCAGTCCATGAACTTGCGGGCGATGAGGTAGGCGCCGCACAGGAGAATCAACAGCGCCGAGGTCTCGCCCGCCGACCCGGCCACCTTTCCAAGGAAGAGAGGCATCACATCGGTGGCGGCGTGGTCGAATTTTTGCATCGTCAGCGGCGTGGCGCCCGAAAACGCATCGACACGCACGCGCTGAATCCATTCCGTCAGCACAAGCGGTTGCGCGAACGGAAGCGTCAGCGTGGTGGGAATAAACTCGAGGAACCGGTTCACCGCCATCGCCGGCGTATAGGCCGTGATGGCGATGGGAAAGGCGGCCTGCAGGAACGCGCGGCCGACCAGCGCCGGATTGAACACGTTGAATCCCAACCCGCCGAACAGCATTTTGCCCAGTCCCACCGCGATGAGCCCCCCCACCGCGGTCATCCATAACGGAAAGCCCGGCGGAAGCGTGAGCGCAAGCAGAAGTCCGGTGATGACGGCGCTGAAATCTCCCACCGTGGCCGGACGTCCGCCAATACGGCAGATCAGGTGCTCCGTCAGGACACAGGAGGCAACCGCCGCCGCCAGCGAGGCGAGCGCGCTGATGCCGAACAGCCACACCGAGAAGGCGCAGATGGGCAGCAGCGCGTACACCACGTTGCGCATGATCATTGACACCGAGCGCGGCGCGTGGAAGTGCGGCGAGGTCCGTAACTGAATTTCAGGCGTTAGTGCTGGCACGTTCGCGAGCCTTTCTTTCCCGGTTCATCTGTTTCGATACCCGGAAGTATTGCACCAGCGGTATGTTCGCCGGGCACACATAACTACAGCAGCCGCACTCGAAACAGTCATTCAGATGAAAATCGGCCTCCATCTCTTCGTAGCGCTCTTTCCGCGCCAGGATCCCGAGACGCGAGGGGTTGAGGTGGAGCGGACACGCATCCACGCATGCCCCGCAGCGGATGCAGGGATAGATGCGCTTTGGCCTGCCGTTCACATCGTATCGCCCGAGCGCCACAATGCCGGTGACCCCCTTGGTGATCGGCACCTCGAGCGAACTGATGGCCGGTCCCATCATCGGCCCGCCGAGGATCACCGAGGCGAGTTCGTCCTTGCAGCCGGCCTGTTCGAGCGCCCAGCGCAGAGGCGTCCCGAGCGCGGTGAGGTAATTCCCGGGCTTGGCCAGCGCCGGCCCCGTGATGGTGACCACGCGCTCAATCAAGCCCTGATGCCGCGGCAGGAGTTCTCCCAACTGGGCCAGCGTGGCGACGTTGAACACCCCCACGCCGATATCGCTCGGCAGTCCGCCCGATGGCACTTCACGGCCGAGCAGCACACGAATCAGCATCTTCTCCGCGCCCTGCGGATACTTTGTCGGCACGGCCACCACCGTAATATCATTGGCTGAGCCAAGCGCCTTGCGCAGCGCCTCCACCGCATCCATCTTATTGTCTTCGACGCCGACAATGCCGCGTTCGGCCCCGATAGCCTTCATCACGATGCGCGCCCCATGAAGGACTTCTTTCGGCTGCTCCACCATGACGCGGTGGTCGGTGGTGAGATACGGCTCGCATTCGCAGCCGTTCACCAGCACCGTATCCACTTTCTTGCCTTCGGGCAGCTTCAGCTTCACGTGCGTGGGAAACGCCGCCCCGCCGAGACCCACAACGCCGGTTTCCTGTACGGCGACGATGATCTCCGTGCGGTTCATCCGCTCGATATCCTGCGGCGCCCCGTAAAGAATCTCCTGGCTTGCCGAAGGCCAGGGTTTGAGGTAAATCGCGGGAGCCAGATCGCCCCGCGCGGTCGGAGCCGGGGCAATCCGCTCGATCTGCCCGGTTGCCGGGGCGTGCATGGGAACCGACATGAAGCCGTTCGCCTTCGCGATGGGCTCTCCCCGGACCACTTCCTGCCCTTCCCGGACGATAGGGATGGCCGGCGCGCCGGCGTGCTGCGAAAGCGGCACCACCAGCATCGGCGCGAAGGGGAGCCGGCGGATCGGCAGGTGCTCCGTCAGTTCCTTGCATTCCGGCACCTGTACGCCCCGGTGAAGCGCCTTGCCGCGGAATAGATCTAAGAGGCCCATTGGTTCCTGTCCGCTACATGTACTTCTTCGCCCGCTGAACGAGCTTTTCGGTCTCCTTGCCGCTTTGGCCGGCCGGGTAGCCCGGATGAATTACCTGCGCCGTGCACTTCTCGGCCGCGCGCACCAGATCCTTGTACGGCCCGCCCTTGGGATCCTTGATGTAGGCGTGCTTCCGTTCGTCGTAGGCGAAGATCTTCGGGTTAATGAGGATGCACTCGTCGCAAGAGGTGCATTCGGCGGAATCGATCCACGGGGCGACGTAGCCGTTCTCGCTTACCGCCCCGGGATCCGCGGCGACGGCCACCGCCCCCGCGGCCGCCCCCGCGGGCGCCGCGATGGCGGGTAGATCGATCTGCATTCCACCGTTTCCCGTCAGTTCGAGCAGGCGCGCCGCCAGGTTCTGGGCAAACTCGGTTTTCACCCGCTGCTCGATCTCGTTCGCGTCCACCACCGGGCGAACGCCGGCCAGGGATTTCAACATCCGCCAGAAGTTCCGCCGGTCCTCGGTCGCTTTGACGATCGGTTCCGCCGGGATGACCCGGATCAGCCGGTTTTTCTTGTCCACACCCCAGATAAAGGGGAATTTGCCCTCGCGGTCTTCCAGCGGAAGTTCCACAAACTCCGCCAGCGGCGTCATGTTTTCATTCCACGTGTCCGGCGGGGCTGTACGGAACTGCTTGCGGAAGCGCGCTTCGGTAACGGCAAAATCGGCAAACGTCAACGGCAGTTCCATCCGCCCGGGCTTGCCA
This sequence comes from Bryobacterales bacterium, assembly GCA_020847895.1. Taxonomy (GTDB): domain Bacteria; phylum Acidobacteriota; class Terriglobia; order Bryobacterales; family Bryobacteraceae; genus CADEFT01. The sequence goes on along the minus strand of JADLBG010000154.1, from coordinate 8,554 downwards.
TCCTCTTCGGCGTATTCGAGCGTGTAGGTGGGCCAATCCTCGTCAATCGCCGGGTTGCCTTCGAGGTCGAAGCATTCCTCCGCGGTGATGCCCTTGTCCGGGTTGTAACGAACCAATGGATAGGCCCTCGACTCCACCGCAAGCTTCGCCTGGTGTTCCCCCAGATCGTCGCCGATGCCATGCTCCGGCATGCAGGCGCTGTAGATGTTGAACAGCGCGGGCCGCCGCGTGTTGAGCCCGTCGATAAAGCTCTCAATCAGGTGGGTCGCGTTTGAAAAGCTGCCCTGCGCCACATAGGTGGTGCGGTGCGCCATGCCGATGAGCGCAATCTCCTTGCGGACTTCCTCCTTGCCCTTCACCGCCTTGCCATACTGCGCCATGTCGGAGACCTGGCCGGTGAATCCCGAAGTGCACGCCTGGCCGCCCGTGTTCGAATAGACCTGCGTATCGAGCACCAGCGCCTTGATGGGCTTGCCGGACATCATCATCCGCGAGAGATTCTGGAAGCCGATGTCGTACATCGCGCCGTCGCCTCCGATGGAGATCACCGGCGGGCAGAGCTGGTATTCCTCGTCGGAAAACTTCCGCCAGTCGAAGTAGGTGAGGAACTCGCCGTGCTTTTCCTTCTTATAGCCGCCGTTCAATTCGATCTCCGCCATGCGGATGGCCTTGAAGCCCTCGGCCATCTTCGCCATGTGCCCTTCGAAAACGCCCATCGCCATGGAAGGAGAATCCTGGAACAGGTGGTTCGCCCACGGGAACGGATAGGGATTGAACGGATAGGTGGACCCCCACACCGAGGTGCAGCCCGTGGCGTTGATGATGCCGAGGCTCGAGCGCCCGCGGCGCCCCGGTCCTTCCGTATACTGTGCCTTCAGGTGCTTCAGTTTGGCCAGAAGTTGCGTCACTTCGCGCAGCCACTCGCTGTCTATTGTCTGCCCCGCATGCCGCTCATCCAGCTTCTCCGAAAAACTCGCCAGCGTCAGGTCGGAATCCTTCAGCTTGTCGAGAGCCGACTCCACGCGGCCGATGTCGGAAAGGTCCATCGAAGCCGCCAGCTTCAGCCGCACGTGCTGGTCCAGGCGCTGCAGCAGGTCGTCGATCTTCTCCACCTGCCTGGACACGCGCGGCTGCATCAGGGCTTCGACGGTGGCCACAAAGAGATGGATTACCGTTTTCTCCCCGCAGCCGAGGCAGGCCCCGTCGCCGCCGACCATTCCCATATAGTTGCGCTTGTCAAGCAGCAGCGTCTCGAGCGCCCCGATCTTCTCATCGAGGTTGTCGATGCGGATGAATTCCGGGGAGGTGGTGGGGAGCGCCATCCAGTAGTTCCAATCACGCCGCAGCCTGCCGATGGTCTCCGCGGTCTGAGGTATCGGCCGCAGCGCATCGTCGTCGCAAACCTCGACGCATTCCATGCACCCTTTACAGGCGTATGGATTGACGGTAATGGAGAGCAGTCCGCCGCTGCCCTTCTGTCTCTTTTCCCGCGCCGTCCAGTAGGGTTGCGTCAGCGAGAACTTGAATTCGCCGAGCGCCTCGCGGAGCCACTCGAATTCCTGCTCCACTTCCTTCCGCTCCGCCGAATCAGGCGCGTAGCCGAGCAGCACGTCGGCGATGGCTTCCTGGATCAGCGCCCGTACGTCGGCTTTCTCGCCTGCCGCCTGTAGCCTGGGGCGCAGCCTCTGTTCCACCGTCCGTACCGCGCGCGGAAGATACTTCACCGGATGGCCCGAGCGGACCACCATCTTGTGCGCCGTGTCGAGTACCGCCAGCGGCGAGTGCACCAGACCCGGAATCGCGCTGTCGGGACAGACGGTGTAGCAGGCGCCGCACGCCGTGCAATTCTCCGCGATCCACTCCGGATGCTCAAAACGGATCCCGGTCATGTCGCGGAACACGCCGGTCACGGCCGGGATGAAGCTGAGGCCGATGAACGGGTCCACCAGGTTGTCGTTCCCTTTGCCCGTGATGTAGAAGTTGCCGGTCTGCTCCCAGAAACGATGGATATCCGTGACCGGCGTGGTGCTGGCCGGCTGCTCCTTCAGCAGCACCGGCAGGCCGGGGTCCTTGCGCAACTGCCCCGCCGCCGCCACCATCACCTGCTTTTCCTGAACCTCCTTCACCTCGTCGAAGCCGCGCTGCACCACGCGCATGTTGTCCTGCACCACGCGCGCGCCCTTGGCGCCGAACTTATGCTCGAGTTGCGATTCGATGGCCCGGAACAACTGCTCTTCGCTCAATCTGGCCGCGGCCATCACCGGGGAGGCTTTGAAGAATGCGCCCTGGAAGGCGATGCCCTGCATGCGGAACTGAAGCTCGGGGTCCGTGGCTTCCTCGCGCGCGATCTTGAATGCATCGAGATAGAAGACGCGGATGTTGTTGTCGAGGATGATGCGCTGGTATGGCTCGGGAATCTGCGCCCACACCTCCCGCGGATCCTCAAACGAACTCTGGAGAATGAACACGCCGCCTTTCTTGAGCCCGGCCAGCGGATTCGAGTGTTTGAACACGTTCGGGTCCGGCGAGAGCACCACGTCCACGTAAAAATAATCGCAGTTGATGCGGATGGGCTCGGGAGCCGCCGAAAGATAGTACGTCGTGGGCTGCCCCTTCTTTTCTGAACCGTACTTCGGATTCGCCTTGATGTGGAATCCAAGCAGGTCGAACAGCGTCATCGCCAGGTTCTTGCCCGTCGTGATCGCGCCCCACCCGCCTACCGAATGGAACCGTACCGTGATGCTGTCTTTCGGCATCAGGTTCGGATTTTCGCTCCCGCGGACCGCCAGGTCCTTCACGTGCGGGTAGGCGTCGGTGACCGATTGCTGATGGATCTCCTGCTTGGGAGTGAACGGTCTGTCATGCGCGAAGTCCACCGACAGATAGAAGAATTTCTTCCTGCCGCCGCCCGGCAGCATGTTCTCCACGGCTCCGATGAGCCCTTCCGGCTGAAGGTCCCGGCTGCCGAGGCCGTAGGAACCGGAATAGAGCGGAGGCATCTCCTCCGCGTTGCGATACGCCGCGTGATCCGGGTAAGGGAGCGGCCCCTTCCCGGCGCGCCCGTTCTCCAGGCACCGGCCCATGGCGGCGCGGATTTCGCGGATCAGCGGAAGGTCCGCGGCCAGTGGTTGATCCACGCGCTCCAGCACCGCCACGCCTTTCCGGCCCGCCAGGAGTTTTCCGATCAGATCGCCGGGGAAGGGCCGGAACATCACCATGTTTACCACGCCTACCTTGATCTTCCTGGACTCGCGCAGGTAGTCGGCCACCGCTTCGGCGGTGACGAGCATGCTGCCCTGGCCCACGATAAGGTAGTCCGCGTCCTCCGCGCGGTAAGTGAGCACCCGGCGGTAGCGCCTGCCCGTCAGTTCGTGAAACTCATCCATGGCCCGATCGGTGATTTCCGCAATATGGTCGAAGAAGAACGGGCGCTGCGCGGCGACGCTCTGCATGTAGGCGTCCTGGTTCTGGACGGTTCCGCACAGAACCGGATTGTCGACGTTCCAGATCTCCGGAATGCGGCGGCGGGTGTCGCCGTACAGGATGCGCTGCGCCGGGGTGGGCGTCTCGATGATGTCGTCCGGACGGCCCAGATATTCGGCAATCAGTTCCCGCTCCGGCAGCATTAACGATTCGATGAGGTGCGTCGTAAGAAAGCCGTCCTGCGCGCAGATGCCCGGCGTCAGCGAAAGTTCTGCGATCTTGTGCGAAATGATGTTCAGGTCGCACACCTCCTGCGCGCTTTTCCCGAACAACTGGAAGAAGCCGGAATCGTCCACGCAGTGGTAATCATCGTGGCCGGCATGCACGTTGAGGCTCGCCTTGGTCATCGCGCGGCAGCCCATGTTCAACACGTACGTCAGGCGCTTGCCCACCGCCGCGTACAAGGACTCATGCATGTACGCGATGCCCTGCCCCGAGGAAAAGTTGGTGGCGCGCAGCCCTGTCATCGATAGTCCCGCGGTCACCGCCGCCGCCGCATGTTCTCCCTCCGGTTCGATGAAGATCAGCGGACGGCCGGAGATGTTGATGTGACCCTTGGCGGTCTCCTCCGCCCAATACTCGCCCATTTGCGTGGACGGCGTGATCGGATAGGCCCCCGCGGCATCGCTCGATTCGCGCTCGCACATGATGACCGCCGTGTTGCCGTCCATTGCCTGACGGATGCCCGGGTACTTGAACGTCTTTTTTGTGCTCATCCTGTCTTCCTTACTCACCTCAGCGGTGAAACCGGCAAATCCGCCTGCTCCACCGGCAGCGGCGACTTGCGGGTTATTTTCTTCGCTTCGATCCCTTTGACCGGCCCCATTTCCGGGTCAATCCATACGATAGCTCCCGTGGGACACCGCTGAATGGGAACATCGTTCGCCAGCTTGTTCCTGGAATAGTCCACCACGGCAAGGTTGTTGACGATCTGGATTAGACCCGCCGGAGCATCGGCGGCGCACCGGCCGCACGCCGTGCAAGCCACTTCGCAGGAGGCCTCGGCTTCCTCGCCGTTTGCCAGATTCTTGCAGGCCACCCACAGCCGGTGGCTCACCACGTGAATGGAGAACAGGCTCTTGGGACAAACCTCGACACAATCTCCGCACGCCGTACACTTTACTTCACTCACCACCGGAAGGCCGTGCCGGTCCATATGGATGGCGTCAAAGTCGCAAACCCGCTCGCAATCGGCCAGCCCCAGACAACCCCAGGAGCAACTCTTGCCGCCGCCGGAAATCAGCGCCGCCGCCCGGCACGTATCGAGGCCGTTGTAACGGGCGCGGTTGCGAGCCACATGATCTCCACCCGCGCAGGCCAGGCGCGCCACCCGCTTCTCTTCCGTTCCCGCCGCTACTCCAAGCAGGTTCGCGATGGCGATAATGCCGCCGGGCGTGCTCACCGTGCATTTGCCGGGCGCGAGATCACCCTTCACCACCTTTTCGGCGAATGCCCGGCATCCGGCCTGCCCGCAGGCGCCGCAATTGGCGCTTGGCAGCATCGATTCCACCTCGTCAATGCGCGGATCCTCGTAAACGTACAACTTCTTGCTGGCGAACGCGAGAATCGCCGCCAGCAGGGTACCGATAGCCGCCATCAATCCGCCGGCAATCAAGTATTCAAACATACAATTCCCTTCCAGGTTTCGGGGTGTGGCAACCACCACAAGTTGGGGTATTTGCCCCAGCCGTTTCTGCCCGTTTCTCCTCCATCCCGCGGCGCTTGGAGCACTCCGGTAATGAAATCAGGGAATTTGGGGTGTATAGTCTCACCAGCAATCCTCGCATGAGGCGCTAGTGCAAATTCCGTGCCATCATGGGCTGTCCTCTAAACTAAATAGAGGGATGTGGCGGAAGACTCTCATCGGCTTGGCGATCGTCGGCCTGCTCCTGGCAGTTCGCTACGCCGCGCACCGCGAGGCGCCGGGCGGTCTGCTCAAGGTTCAACGGCCGCTGATGGGAACCACCTGGACCATTGAAGTCGCAGACCACGGCCGCACCGAACCGGCTCGAAAAGCCATCGCCGCTGCTTACGCCGAACTCGAGCGCATCGATCGCATGATGAGCGAATGGAAGCCGGATTCTCCCATCTCCGCCGTCGATGCCAACGCAGGCAAGCACCCCGTCGAAGTACCCGCCGAACTGCGCGAAATGATCGAGAGATCCATTCATTACAGCGAAATCACCGGGGGCGCCTTTGACATCACCTGGCGCGGCATGGGCAACATCTGGCATTTTGACGGCGCCTTTGTGCCCCCTACGCCCCGGGAAGTGGAGAAGGCCCGCAAAAACATCAACTACCGCGCGATTCAGATTGAAGGAAACCGCGTCTTCCTCCCTGCCGGAATGAATATCGGGCTTGGGGGAATCGCCAAGGGATACGCCGTTGACCGGGCCTCGCAAGTGCTGAAGAAGAAAGGCTTTGCGGATTCATTGGTGGACGGCGGCGGCGATATCCTGGTCTCGGGATCCAACCAGGGCCAGCCCTGGCGGCTCGGCATTCAGGACCCGCGCGCCGAACGCGGACAGATGCTCGGCATGGTGAAACTCACCGCCGGAGCGCTGGTCACCTCCGGCGATTACGAGCGGTTCCGCATCGTCAACGGGATTCGCTATCACCACATTATTGATCCGCGCACAGGCTACCCCGCCAAGGCTTCCATGTCCGTAAGCGTTCTCGCTCCCGAGGCCGAAAAGGCGGTGGTGCTGGCGAAGGGCATCTTCATCCTCGGCGCCGAAAAGGGCCTCGCCCTTGCGCGCCGCGAGAACGTGGACGCACTGGTGATCGACGTGCTAGGCAAACGTCATATGACGGATGGCTTCGCGCGTCAATTCGAACAGAAATAAGCAATTCCCACGCCGGACATTTCGCCATCAAGGAGATGCATTCATGCATTCGGAAAGTACCGCCGCGCAGGTGATCTTTGGCTGGAGCGCGGCTTGGGTTGCCTCTGCTATTTTCGTCGCGGTCTACGTGATGGTGGTCACGGAGAAGCTCAACCGGGCGATTGTCGCCCTGCTGGGAGCGGGTCTGATGATTCTGGGCGGCGTTCTCACCCAGGAAGCGGCCATTCGCGGCATCGACTTCAACACCATAGGCCTGTTGCTGGGGATGATGGTCATCGTCGGCATCACCGGCAAATGCGGCGTCTTTCAGTTTGTCGCCATCTGGTCGGCCAAGAAGGTGAACGCCCATCCGATGGGCGTCCTCGTCATGCTGTCCATCGTTACCGCCGTCATTTCCGCCTTCCTGGATAACGTCACCACCGTCCTGCTGATTGTTCCGGTAACGCTCCTGATCACGGAAGAACTGAAAGTGAAGCCGTATCCTTTCCTGATCTCGGAAGTCGTATTTTCCAACATCGGCGGCACCGCGACTCTTATCGGCGACCCTCCCAACATCATGATCGGCTCCGCGGTCGGGCTTACCTTCAATGACTTCGTGATCAACCTGACCCCGGCGATCCTCGTGGTGATGGCGGCCACCCTCGTTCCCGTCTATCTCCTCTGGCGCAAGGAATTGGTAACCACCGATGCCGCCAGGGAGAAGGTGATGCGCTTCAATGATCGCGAGGCGATCACCGACGCGAGGCTGCTCAAACAGGCCGTTGGCGTGCTCGCCTGCGTCATTTCGGCATTCGTCTTCGCGCGCTTCCTTCACCTGGAACCGGCCACCATTGCCATGTTCGGCGCGGCGGCGCTGCTGCTGCTCGACAATTTCCAGCGCGACGCGGATCATCAGTCGAAAAACGTTCATCATGCGTTTGCCGAGGTCGAGTGGGTCACGCTCATCTTCTTCCTCGGCCTGTTCATCCTTGTGCACGGCCTCGAAACCTCGGGGGTGATTGCAAGAATGGCTCACGCCCTGCTCGCGGCCACGGGCGGGGACCGCAACGTCACTGTGATCGCAATCCTTTGGGGATCGGCGTTCCTCTCCGCCTTCATCGACAATATCCCCTTCGTCGCCACCATGATCCCGCTCATCAAGTCTATGGCGCCTACCTTCGGCGGCGCCCATGCGCTGCTTCCCTTGTGGTGGGCGCTTTCGCTCGGAGCCTGCCTCGGCGGAAACGGCACGCTCATCGGCGCCTCGGCCAACCTCGTCGTGGCCGGCATGGCGGAGCGCGCCGGTCAGCCCATCCGCTTCATGGCGTACTTGAAGTCCTGCTTTCTGCTAATGGTGTTGTCTGTCGCCGTGTGCCACGTGTATTTGTGGCTTCGCTATCTGTGACCCCGGCCGGTATGTTCGAATCCGCCCCATCGAGGTGAGTCCCATGACTGTGAAAGACCTGCTCAACCCCCATCCCGTCACAATCACCCTGGAGGAGACCTTCGGCGGCGCTCTCAAGATCCTGCTCGAGCGCCACATCCGGGCTCTCCCCGTGCTCGATTCCGCCGGAATCTACCGCGGCATGTTCTATCTCTACGACCTCTGGGAACTATTGCTTCCCAAAGCCGCCACGCTCGAGGGAGCCAACGTAACGGACCTCAGCTTCATGCCGGGTTCACTCGAGGAGTTGCGGGAAAAAACTCTCGCGGCCGGGCCCCGGTCCGTCATCGAATTTCTCAAAGACAAGGAAGCCCCGGCCATCCATCCCGAAACCTCTGTAAAAGAAGCCATCCTCATGCTCTATCACCATGACGGAGTCCTTCCGGTGGTGGAAAAGAAGACGCGCCGGTTCCTGGGAATTCTCACCCCATGGGAGATTCTCAACAGGCTGCATGACAAGGAGTGACTGAAGAATGCATTCGGAAAGCGACGCGGCGCACGTGATCTTCGGCTGGAGCGCCGCTTGGGTCTCCAGCCTCATTTTCGTCGCGGTTTACGTGATGGTGATCACGGAGAAACTGAACCGCGCCATTCTGGCGCTGTTAGGGGCCGGACTGATGATCCTCGCCGGTGTCCTCACGCAGGAGGCCGCCATTCGCGGCGTGGACTTCAACACCATCGGCCTGCTGCTGGGGATGATGGTGATTGTCGGCATCACCGGCAAGTGCGGCGTGTTTCAATACGTCGCCATCTGGTCGGCCAAAAAGGTGAAGGCGCGTCCCATCGGCGTGCTCTTCATGCT
>JADLBG010000153.1 GCA_020847895.1 Bryobacterales bacterium | reverse complement strand
GCCCGGTCGCCTCCTCTTCCTCCGGCGAACAGGCTTACCGCGTCGTCAATGACTTCAGTATTCAAGTCGCCACGGTAAACGGTTCCGGAAGCCAGACCGCCAACAACGTCCTCATGCGCTCCATCTTTCAGATGGGCATCCCTGTTTCGGGGAAAAACCTTTTCCCCTCCAACATCGCGGGACTCCCCACGTGGTTCACCATTCGCGCCAACAAGAATGGCTGGATTGCCCGTAAGAAAGAAATCGACTTTCTCATCGCAATGAACCCCGAAACGGCGCGCGAAGACGTCCTCAAGCTCGAACCAGGCGCCGCGGTGCTCTACGACGAACCCTTGCAGTTGAAGGACCTGCGGACCGGCCTTCATTTCTACCCCGTTCCTTTCGACAAACTCGTCGCGCCCGTTTGCCCGGAGGCCAAGCTCCGCAAACTCGTACGCAACATGATTTACGACGGCGTCGTCGCCCATCTGCTCGGCATCGATCTCGACGAGATGCGCAAGGCGCTCTACAAACAGTTCGGAAAACGCAAGGCAAAGGCAGCCGACCTCAACTGGAACGCCGTCCTGGCCGGTAAGCAGTTTGCCGAGGAGCATCTTCCCAAGACCGATCCTCTCCGCCTGGAGCGCATGGACAAGACCGCCGGGAAGATCATCATTGACGGCAATGCGGCAGCGGCGCTCGGCTGTGTGTTCGCGGGCTGCACCGTGGTCACCTGGTATCCCATTACACCCTCCAGTTCGCTGGTGGATTCCATGACAGGCTACCTGCGGCGGCTCCGTACCGAAAAAGACACCGGCAAAGCCACCTTTGCCGTGCTTCAGGCCGAAGACGAACTGGCCGCCATCGGCATGGTGATCGGAGCCTCCTGGGCCGGAGCGCGCGCCATGACGGCTACCTCCGGTCCCGGCATCTCGTTGATGGCGGAGTTCGTGGGCCTCGGCTACTACGCCGAAGTGCCCGCCGTCATCTTCGATGTGCAGCGCGCGGGGCCATCCACCGGCTTGCCCACCCGCACCATGCAGGGCGATGTGCTTTCCAACGCCCTCCTCTCCCACGGCGACACCAGGCATCCATTGTTCTTTCCTTCTTGTCCGGCCGAATGCTTCCGGATGGCCGTGGATGCTTTCGATTTCGCCGAGTTGTTCCAGACGCCCGTGTTCGTGATGACTGATCTCGATCTCGGCATGAACAACTGGATGGCCGATCCGTTCGTATACCCCACCAAGCCGATTACTCGCGGCAAGGTCCTGGATGCGGAAGCCCTTAACAAGGTGTCTGATTTCGCCCGCTATCGCGATGTCGACGGCGACGGCATCCCCTACCGTACCCTGCCCGGCACCAACCACCCCAAGGCAGCCTACTTCACCCGCGGCAGCGGACATAACGACAAGGCCGGTTATTCGGAGCGCGAAGACGACTACATCAACAACGTGGACCGCCTTTCACGCAAGTTCGAAACCATGCGCAAGCACGTCCCGCCGCCGGAAGTATCTCTGAACGGGAAAGCCAAAATCGGCATCATCTACTACGGCACATCACGCTGGGCAGCCGAGGAGTGCCTCGATCAACTCGCGCGCGAATACGACCTCGAGGCCTCCAGCTTCCGCCTGCTCGCCTATCCGTTCACCGAAGCGCTGTCCAGCTTCATCGAACGCCACGAGCGCGTCTACGTCATCGATCAGAACCGCGACGGCCAGCTTCTGGCATTGATGCGCCTGGAACTGCCGGTCGAACTCATCGCCAGGCTGCGCGGCATCCGCTACTACGGGGGCATGCCGCTCGACGCGCGGACCTTGACCAACGAACTGGTATCACAGGAGGGATTATGAGCACCGTGGCAGCCACGCCGCCCAAGAAGGTGAATCGCATTGGTCTGGATGTTCTTCCCTACAAGGGATCGAAGACCACGCTGTGCGCCGGATGCGGCCACAACTCCATTTCCGAGCGCCTCATCGAGGTCTTCTTCGAACTCGGCGTCGAACCCTGGCAGGTAGCCAAGATGAGCGGTATCGGCTGCTCCTCGAAAACCCCGGCTTACTTCCTCAGCCAGGCCCACGGCTTCAACTCCGTCCACGGCCGCGCGCCCGCGGTAAGCACCGGCGCTCTCCTGGCTAACAAGAACTTGAAAGGCGTCGTGGTTACCGGCGACGGCGACACCGCCTCCATCGGCATCGGCCAGTTCGTCCACATGCTGCGCCGCAACGTCCCGCTTGTCTATATCATCGAGAACAACGGCGTCTACGGACTCACCAAGGGCCAGTTCTCCGCCACCGCGGACATCGGCTCGAAACAGAAATCCGGGGTCATCAACGAAATGAACCCCATCGATTGCTGTCTGCTCGCCATCGAACTCGGAGCCACCATGGTCGCCCGCTCCTTCTCCGGCGACAAGCGCCAGCTCAGCAACATCCTCAAAGCCTGCATTTCCCATCGCGGCCTCGCCGTCGTTGATGTCATCTCGCCTTGCGTCACCTTCAATGATCATGAGGGCTCCACCAAGAGCTACTCCTACGTGAAGGAGCATGACATCCCCCTTCACGAAATGCAGTACGTGCCCTACTACGAAGAGATCCAGGTGCAGATGGAGGATGGCCAGGTGCGGGATGTCGAACTCCACGACGGCTCCCATCTCCGCCTCCGCGCGCTTCACGGCGACTTCGATCCCACGAACAAAGACATGGCCCTCGCCGCCATTCACGAAGCCGATAAGAAGGGTGAAGTGCTCACCGGCCTGCTTTATGTGCGGAAAGACAAGGAAACCCTCCACGACATGATGCATCTGGTCGACGAGCCGCTCGCCACGCTGCCCCAATCGCGCGTGCGCCCCGGTCCGGAAGCGCTCGAGATGATCATGGAAGAGCTCCGCTAGAAGATTGCACATGGACGGGCTGAAGGTAGTTCTGGTCAGCCCTCGCAATCCTCTCAACATCGGCGCCGCCGCGCGCGCCATGAGCAATTTCGGCTTTTGCGATCTGCGCCTAGTCAATCCCTATGAGGTGGCTTTCCGCGAAGCGCGCTCCGCCGTGGGCGCGGGAGCCATCCTCGAACAGGCGCGCGAATTCCCCACACTCGCCGAAGCAGTCTCCGAGTGTTCCCTCGTGGTAGGCACTACCGCCGGGGAGCATCGCGAACTGCGCCAGCCCTACCGTCGCCTCGAACTCGGAGCCCGTCTCATCCACCGCCACCAGGGCACTGTCGCTCTGCTCTTCGGCTCGGAAAAATACGGACTCTCAAATGACGACCTCAGCCACTGCGATTTCCTCATGGGCATCCCCTCGCGCCCCCAGCACCGGTCCATGAATCTCGGCCAGGCTGTCGCCGTCTGCCTCTATGAACTGATCCGCGACCCGCGCGCCGCCCGCGCAACGCCAGCGCTAAAGAAGTCCGCCACCAGCGAACAGACGGAAGTGCTCCGTCAGCGCCTGCAAGACGCCCTTCAGATCAGCGGCTATTATGACCATTCCGCCACCGCCGGCTCCGAACGGCGCCTCCGCGCCCTCGTCAGGCGCATGAACCTCAACCACCAGGACGCCGTCATCTGGCTCGGCATCCTGCGCCAGGTGTTGTGGAGGCTGAAAGCATAGCAGGTGTTATCCTGTAGTGTCGCCGAATGGCCGTTCCACTTTCGCTCCACATTACACCTCACGGCAAGCTCCGCCTCACGGACGACATCGACGCGCCGCCTTTAGAGGACCGGCTCGCCGAACGTCTCCAACATGCCTTCGCCGGCGGCGCCGGTCATGGCCTTCTGCTTCTCGGCGCGGACGAACCCGGAACGCTTCTGCCGCCCGCCTTCGCCTATTGGCGCGAATTCGGCGCGCGCTACCTCACTGCTCTCTGCGCCCGGCAGGACGCCGCCGGCACAGTCCCCGGCGCCATCCATGTTCCACCCCCTCCCGACGAAGAACTCGACCTGCTTGCCGGCGCGGTTCCGCCGGTAATTGGAGCCGAGTACCTCACCGCTCAAGTTCTACAAGATCTCTGGTCCGCCCTCGACACGGCCTTCCACCTCGAGCTCTCCGAAGCCAAATGCGGCGTTCAGGACTTCCTCAAAGCTCGCAACCCGGCCTGGAACCTCGTCGGCCGCGTACATCTCAACCTCGCCGAGAACCGCAAGGACGAAGCTGCTCCCTTCGCCTTTCTCGCCACCTACACCACACGCCTGTCCGCCCAGGCCAAGGCGCAGCACGTGCCGCTCGGCCAGGCTTTGCGCGAGTATGCGGGAGCCGCAAACAAAGAGCGGCTCCTCTCGCTGCTGCTCCCGGTGCAGCGGGCTTCGGAAACCTGCCCGTGGTTGAAGGACATGGTGGACGCGGGCGAGATCTTTCATCCCCTCCGCTGGACGCCCCGGGAGGCGCTGCGCCTGTTGCGGGATGTACCGGCACTTGAGAGCGCCGGCGTCATCGTGCGCATGCCCGCCTCCTGGCGCGGCAACCGTCCGCCGCGTCCGCGGGTCACCGGCACGGTGGGCGGAAAGCGGCCTTCTCTCCTCGGTCAGGACGCGCTCCTCGATTTCCGCATGGACGTGACGCTCGACGGCGAGCCGCTGACTGCAGCGGAAATCCGCGAACTGCTGAAGAACACCGAGGGACTCGCTCTCGTACGCGGGCGCTGGATCGAAGTGGACCGCGATCAACTGAAGCGCATGATGGAGCACTTCCAACAGGTGCAGCGTACGGCCGGCGAAAAGGGGCTCGCCTTCGCCGAAGCCATGCGCCTGCTTGCGGGAGCCAACCTCGCGCCGCGGGATCCAGCCCTGGCCGAAGGTCCGGACTGGGCCCAGATCGTCGCCGGCGATTGGCTCGCCGAAACCCTCAAAGGTTTGCGAACCCCCCGAGGCCTGGCGGCCGTGGATCCGGGCGATGATCTGAGGGGCACGCTCCGCCCCTACCAGCAGATCGGTGTCCGCTGGCTCTATCTGCTCGTCCGGCTGGGCTTGGGAGCCTGTCTCGCCGATGACATGGGACTTGGCAAGACGATTCAGGTTCTCTCGCTGCTGCTGGTGCTCAAACGCCAGGCCGCGGAATCCCAGCCAAGCCTTCTGGTGGCCCCTGCCTCGCTGCTGGCGAATTGGGCCTCCGAGATCGAACGCTTCGCGCCGGCGCTGAGGGCTCTCGTCGCCCATCCGTCGGCGATCCCGGCGCAGGACTTGAAGACATTTTCCAAGGATCGGCTGCGCCAGACCGACCTCGTCATCACCAGCTATGGAGCCCTCCTGCGCCTCCCATGGATCAAGGACGTCGCATGGAGGCTGGCGGTGCTCGATGAGGCGCAGGCCATCAAGAACCCGGATGCGAAGCAAACCCAGGCGGTGAAACAGCTCGAGGCCGGAGCCCGGCTGGCGCTCACCGGAACCCCTGTCGAGAACCGGCTCGGCGACTTGTGGTCCATCTTTGACTTCATCAACCCAGGCCTGCTCGGCTCCTCGAAACAGTTTTCAGGCTATGCCAAGCGGCTCGCCAACAGCCCTCACCCCTCCTATGCTCCGCTCCGCGAACTGGTCCGCCCCTACATTCTTCGCCGGCTGAAAACAGACAAAGAAGTCATCGCCGATCTGCCCGACAAGACCGAGATCAAGGCCTATTGCCCGCTCACCCGCCGCCAGGCCGCGCTTTACGAACAGGCCGTCCAGGAAATGGCTGCCGCGCTTGCCGAAACCACCGGAATCCGGCGTAAGGGGCTCGTCTTGTCCTACCTCATGCGCTTCAAGCAGATCTGCAACCATCCCTCGCAGTGGTTGGGCGACGGCGCGTGGACGGAAGAGGACAGCGGCAAATGGGCCCGCCTGCGGGACATAGCCGAGGTGGTTTCCGGCAAACAGGAGAAAATGCTCGTTTTTTCCCAATTCCGCGAAGTCATCGCGCCGCTTGCCGCTTTCCTCGCCGCGGTGTTCGGACGGCCCGGCCTCGTGCTTCACGGGGAAACCGAAGTCAAGAAACGCAAGGATCTCGTGCGCCGCTTTCAGGAAGATGAGTTGACGCCCTTTTTCATCCTCTCGCTCAAGGCCGGAGGCGCCGGCCTCAATCTCACCGCCGCTTCTCACGTGGTACACTTTGACCGCTGGTGGAATCCCGCTGTCGAAAACCAGGCCACCGACCGCGCCTTCCGCATCGGCCAGACGAAAAATGTCCTGGTGCACAAATTTGTGTGCCGCGGTACCGTGGAAGAGAAAATCGATGAACTGATTGAATCGAAAAAACAGCTTTCGCGCGATCTGTTGGAAGGCGGCGCGGACCTGCTGCTCACCGAAATGAAGGACGACGAGTTGCTTCGCCTGGTGGCTCTCGACCTGAACAAGGCGTTGAAGGAGGCTTGAATCATGAGTTTTTATGGCTGGCGGCCCTATGTTCCCGTGGCCGAGCGGCGGCGCAAAGCGGAGCGGGAACTCGAAAAGCGCCGTAAGAAGGGGCTGGCCGTTTCCCCCGTCATCCTCTCCGGTCGCGTCATCGCTTCCACTTTCTGGGGCAAGGCATGGTGCGAGAATCTCGAGCGCTACAGTGACTACGCCAACCGCCTGCCGCGCGGCCGCACCTACGTACGCAACGGCTCCGTTGTCGATTTGCAGATCGCTCAGGGCGCCATCACCGCCATGGTCAGCGGATCGCAGTTGTACGAGGTCAGACTGCACGTGGCGCCTGTCCCCAAAACACGCTGGAAATCTATTTGTCAGGATTGCGCCGGAGGCATCGATTCTCTCGTGGAACTGCTTCAAGGGCGGTTTTCGAAAGGCGTCATGGAAAGAATCTGCCGCCAAACCTACGGCCTCTTCCCATCGCCCGCCGAAATCAAGCTCTCATGCAGTTGCCCGGATTGGGCGGATATGTGCAAACACGTCGCCGCGGTCCTTTATGGCGTCGGATCCCGCTTTGACCATCACCCCGAGCTTTTGTTCCGGTTGCGCGCCGTGGAGGAAACGGACCTGATCGCGAGCGCCGGAAAAACCATACCCTTGTCCAAGGCTGAACCAACCGCCGGCAAGGTTCTCGCGAGTGAGGATCTTGGGGATATGTTCGGACTCGACATGGGCGCGCCGGAAGCGCCCGCGAAAACCAGGCGGCCACGGAAGCCGGCAGTGAAAAAGACGCCTGCCCAAAAAGTGCGCAAACCCGCCGCAAAGAAGAAAAAAAGAAGCTAAGCGGCCATCTTCGCCAGCCGGGCGTGGATGCGGGACTTGTAACGCGCGGCGGTGTTCTTCTTGATCACACCCCACTTGGCCGCGCGGTCAATCAGGGAAAACGTCTGTGGAACGATCGCCGTCGCGCCTTGCACATCCTTCTTCTCGAGCAACCGCCGCATCGAGCGGACCTGGCGCCGCAGCCGCGATTTGCGCTGACGGTTGATCTCCGTGCGGCGCTCGGTCATCCGCATCCGTTTGAGGGCAGAAAACGTATTTGCCATTTCTATTTACACCAATACCATTTCAAAATGCTCATACCAGGATATCGAAAACGCCCGCGCGGGTCAAACCAGCAAAGCGCGGCCGCCGGGTTTGGCGGTAAGATTGCCTTATGCGGGGCTCGTCGCGTTCGGCCGTTTCCCTGCTTGGCGCTCTGCTGGTAACCGGAGCGCTCGCAGTCGCACAATATCCAGGCCAGTACCCCGGCCAATATCCGGGCCAGTATCCCCCTGGCCAATACCCCCCTGGCCAGTATCCTCCCGGCCAATATCCCGGCGGCGGCCTCCCCATGCCCCGGCTTCCCTTCCCCAAGCGAAACAAGGACAAGAACAAAAAGGAAAGCTCGGGCAAAGAAGAGAAGATGACGCTTGCCTCCGCCGAGGGCCGCCTGAGGAAATTGAGCGAAAAGGATCTCGTCCTCGAATCCCGCAAGGGCCTGCTCCGCTTCCGGCTCCTCGTCAAAACGCAGTTCCGCAACAAGGCCGGCGACCCCATCCGCGATTCTCTCCTCCACCCCGGCGATGAACTCACCGTTCAGGTCAATCCCGACGACGAAGAAACCGCCCTGCGCGTCATCCTGATGCGCGAGGGTTCCGCGGGCGATCGGGCTTCCGCGGAGAAGCCTGTCGATGAATCCGCCGTGCGCACCCCCAATGCCGAAGACCTCGGCAAGCCCCGCACGGTCACCATTGACGATAAGTCGAGTGAATCCGCCGCGGCCCAATCCGAATCCACCGCCCCGGCTGAAACGTCCCTGGAATCGGTCTCCATCCCGCCTCGTCCCCGCGATCCTAAACTGGACACCGACGAACAGATTCTCAGGGATGCCCGCGACGCCGCCGTCGCTTTTTCAGCCGGTCTTCCGGACTTTACCGCCCGGCAATCCACCAGCCGCTTCTATAGCACTGGCGGCGCCGGACAATGGCAGCCCATCGACGTAGTCACCGCCGAGTTGAGCTACTCCGGCGGCAAAGAGGAGTATCACAACTTCGAAATCAACGGCAGAGAGGCGGACCGCCCAGTGGAAAAAACCGGGGCCTGGAGCACCGGCGACTTCGCTTCCACTCTCGATGGCCTCCTCTCCCCGACCACGAAAGCCGCCTTCACCCGCCGCGGCGAGGAGCATGTGGGCTCACGCCCTGCCTGGGTCTACGATTTCAAAGTCGAGCAGCAGAACTCGCACTGGAGCCTTGTCTCCCCCGATGGACGTCACTACAACCCCGCCTACGAAGGCACACTCTGGGTGGATGAGGATACCCGCCGTGTTCTCCGCCTCGAGCAGCGCGCACTCTCCATTCCCAACGAGTTCCCCTTCAGCAAGGCGGAGTCGAAACTCGAATATTCCTACGTGCGCATCGGCCAGAAAGTCTACCTCATGCCCGCCAGCGGAGAAAGCATCGGCTGTATGAACGGCAGCGGCGCCTGCACCCGCGCCGTGACCGAGTATAAGCACTACCGCCAATCCGGCGCCGGGTCGAGCGCCAGGTTCTAATGCCCGCTCACACCTTCCAGCAGATCAGCTTCGGCTCCGTCATCTCCTCAATCGCGTACTTCGGCCCTTCCCTTCCCGTCCCGCTCAGCTTCACGCCGCCGTAAGGCATCTGGTCCACGCGATACTGTGGAATCTCGTTGATCATGAACCCGCCGGCGTGCACCTTCCGCGCCGCCAGGAACGCCTTCCCTATGTCGCGCGTGTAGATTCCCGCCTGCAGGCCGTAGTCGCTCTCGTTCACCCGCGCTACCGCCTCTTCCAAATCCTTGTATCCGTTGATCCCCACCACGGGCCCGAAGGCCTCCTTGCAGGAGATCTGCACGTTTGCCGGCACATCGGTCAAAACTGCAGGCTCCACGGTGGCGCGCTTGCGCACCCCGCCCGTCAATAGCCTCGCTCCATGCCGCACCGCCTCGTCAATCCAGCTCTCCACCCGCTCGGCTTCCTTCTCCGTGATCAACGAGCTGATGTCCGTACCCGGGTCATGTGGATGCCCCAGCTTCAGCTTTTCCGTCAACTCCACCATGCGGTCCATGAACTCGCTCCGCACCGTCTCCTCGACAAAGATCCGCTGCACCGATATGCACACCTGCCCGGAGTGGGCGAAGCTTCCCGCCACACAGCGCGCCGCCGCCTCCTCCAGGTTCGCATCGCCCTCCACGATCACCGCCGAGTTGTTCCCCAGCTCGAGCGTCACGCGCTTCATTCCCGCCAGGTTCCGCAGCCGCAAACCCACTTCCGGGCTGCCCGTGAACGTGATCATCGCTACGTCTTTGTGAAAACAGAGGTGCTCCCCGATGGAGCCGCCAGGACCGGTGATCACGTTCAGCGCGCCCTTGTGCAGTCCGCATTCGGTGAACACGTCCGCCATCATGATGGCGCTGATCGGCGTCGTCGAAGCCGGCTTGTGGACCACCGTGTTCCCCCCGGCGAGCGCCGGGCCAATC
>JADLBG010000152.1 GCA_020847895.1 Bryobacterales bacterium | reverse complement strand
TCGCCGACCTTCTCACCGGCGTGGATGTCTCGCTGGGAGTGCTCTACGTATTTCCGATTCTGCCGGTTTCCATCATGCTCAACCGCTGGGGGATCGGTATCAGCGCCCTGATTCTGGCTGTGGTCCGGGTGGTGCTGACGAGATACACCTCGGAGCTGGAAACCACGATGCGTTTCTTCATGTCCGTTGTTGCCTATGCGGGGACGGGAATGTTCGTGGCGGAATTGGCGCGCAATCGTCTCATGATGGGCGAACACTATCGGGAGATGGAGGAACAACAGGCGCTGCGCCGGGAGGCGGAGGAACATTTGAGGGCTCTTGCCGAAAGCAGCCCCGCCGCCATCTTCACGCTCGATGAGCAGGCGCGCATCCTGTCAGGAAACCGCGCCACGCGCCAACTCTTGGGTCTGGGGCAGAATGATGAGTTATCAGGCCACTCCGTTGTCCCCCATCTGCCGGTTCTCGCCGATGCCCTGCGCCTGGAAACACGCTCCCAATTCTTCCGCACCGCCGCCCAGTGCCAGGGCACGCGCAAGGATGGCGATCTGTTCGTGGCGCAGATCTGGTTTTCCACCTACCAGACCCCACAGGGCCGGCGGCTTGCCGCGATCGCCGTTGACTCCTCCGAGGAGGCGCGGGAACGCGAGGAGCAGAACCTCAAACAGTTGCTCGACAACAACCGCATTGTGGCCGCCGCGGTGTCGCACGAAATCCGCAACGTCTGCAGCGCTATCGCGCTCGTCTATGCGAACCTCCGCCGCACTCCGGGATTGGAGGAAAACCGGGATTTTCACGCCATGAGCCATCTGGTGGAAGCGCTGGGCAAGATAGCGGCCACGGAGTTGCAAACGAAGTCGCCTTCGACATTGGCGCCGCTCGATCTTCGCGAGGTTCTGAATCACCTGCGCATTGTGATTGAACCGAGTTGGGACGAAATCGACGGCACGGTACGGTTCGAACTGCCTGCCTCCATACCCATGGTGGTGGCCGATGGCTTCGGGCTCACCCAGGCCTTGCTCAACCTTTCCCAAAACAGCCTGCGCGCCGTCGAGGCGTCCGCCCGGAAAGAGTTTCGTATTTCATTGACTCAAGGCGACGGAAAGGTGTCCATTATCATCGAGGATTCAGGCACGGGCGTCAGCGACCCCAAGCGCCTATTCGAACCATTCCAGCAGGGTGCGCAGCAAGTCGGACTTGGCCTGTATCTGTCGCGGGCGATACTGCGCAGTTACGGCGGGGACCTCCGTTATGAGGATTCGCCGCAAGGTTGCCGGTTTGTGGCGGAGTTGCGCACGGCCGCGGCGAGAGGAGTGCAAGCAGCATGAGTGAAACGATTTCCCTTGTCCTCATTGACGACCATGCCCTGTTCCGTGAGGGTCTGGCCCGGGTGCTGGAATCACAACCGGACCTCGAGGTGAAGGGGTCCACCGCCTCCGCCGCGGCGGGCCTTGAGATCGTCGAGAAAGTGAAGCCGGACGTGGTGCTGCTCGATGTGGATCTCGGGCAGGAGCGCGCCATCGAATTTGTCCAGCAGGCGAGAAAACATGGATATGAGGGCCGCATCCTCGTGGTGACCGCCGGCGTGAGCGATCCGGAAGCCGTTCAACTGGTGCGCAACGGCATCTCCGGCATCCTCCACAAACACAATCAGCCGGAAGCGCTTTGCAACGTCATTCGTCTTGTGGCCACGGGGGAAGTGTTCCTCGAACAGCGCTATCTGAAGCCGCTCTTTCAAACCGTCACTCCGGGAGAGGGCGAAGCGCTTCCGCGCCTGACCGATCGGGAAGTGAAGCTGCTGCGGCTCCTCTTTCAAGGGCTGGTCAACAAAGAGATCGCCGACGAGATGGCGCTCTCGGAAAGTTCGGTGAAGGCGGTTTTGCGCGGTCTGTTCGACAAACTCGGTGTGCGCACCCGCAGCCAGTTGGTCCGCGTGGCTCTCGAACAGTACCGTGATCAGCTATGAGGGCCTTCCGATGAGAACCTGGATTCGCGGCGCCTGGGAGCACTTTGCCATCTTTTCGGCCGTATTGGGAGTGCTGGCTCTGACCCGAGGGCCGATCGCTCCACGGTATCTTTTCTTTCATGACACGGTGAACTTCGCTCTCTCCATCCGCGAGTTCAATCCCAGCCTCCACCAGCCCCAGCCGCCCGGCTACCCGCTGTTTGTTGCGCTCATCAAACTTATCTACGCCTGTGTGCCCTCCGCCGAAACCGCCCTGCTGCTCGCCGGGATGATTGGCGCGGCGCTGGCGGTCTACTTTCTCTGGCTGCTCGGGGATTCCATGTTCGGACCGGCCGCGGGCATGGCCGCCGGAGTCCTGCTGTTGTTCCATCCGTTGGCCTGGTTCGGCGGGTTGACCAATCCGGTCCGTCTGTTCCTTGCCGTATGCCAGACCGGAACGGCCATGATGGCCTGGAAGGGTTGGACGCGGCAGAGGGGTTCCCGGGAAGCCTGGCCCTGGCTGCTCTGGCTGGCCGTTACCCTGGGTGTTCTTTCCGGCTTCCGGCCGGTGATGCTCCTGTTGAGTTCCCCGCTGTTTCTCGCCGTCCTCGTACGCCACCGCGCCTTTGGACTCCGGCTGTTGCTTCCAATACTGCTTCTGCTGCTGGCGGCAGGCAGTTGGATCACCGTTCTACTAGTGTCTTCCGGGGGCCTCGATGCCTACCTGCGTTTGATCCGGGGCTATTCCCACGAACAGTTCGGCGGATCCTCACTGCTGTTTGGAGCCCCGGAAAGAGCCGCGTGGCAAATGGCGAAGGACGCTGTTGTCTGGAATACCTTTGCCGCTGTCGCCTGGATTTGGGCCGTTCCGCTGGCTGGCTTACCTCGTCTCCGGCAGATCTTTCAGGGCCGGACCTTCTTCCTCCTCCTGGCATTTGTGCCGGCTTTTCTCTTTACCCTCCTGGTTCACGTCGCCGATCCGGATCAGGCGCTCATGACCGTTCCCCTGGTCTGCCTGGTTGGCGGCGCCGTGATGCAGGAAGCCTTCGTTGCGTGGCGCAAACGCATCCCCGCTTCCGCGGCCGTGGCCGCTGCCTGCCTGGCGTTCAGCGCCGCCATCAGCACGTACCTCTTCTTTCATCCGCCCGCCGGGCCCGCCCGCGCCGCCGGTTACGGAGTTATTCGTTACGTCAACAACCACATGCGCGCCACCCTCGCCGCCGTCGATGAACTGCGCCGCATAGGCCCCGTCCAGATCATTTCTTTCCGTCCGGTGGTCTCCTGGCGAAATCTGTCCTACTACTTCGCCACCGTTCCCATCTTTGTCGTGGAGCCTGACGATCCGTCCCGTGTCTGGCAGGCCGGTTCCCGCTGGGGCCAGTCCGTGCCCAAGGACGATGGGAAAGTGATCCTCGATTCCACGAGGGAAATCGTGATTCTCCTGCCGCCCGGCGACCAGGGCCTCCGTAAACGGCTTCGGACGGAGAGCGGATTCGACGAAAAGGGCGGCCTCCTGCACGCGGCGCCGCGGCCTGGAGCCGAATTCCGCGTCGGGGATGTCGCATTCCGGACCGCGGCTTCCCTGGCGGGCAAATGAATCAATCGCGCAATTTTCGCGCAGGGAGCTATGCGTCTAAGTCACATCAGCGGGTAATGGTACGCATAGTAATCCAGTACTGCTATCTCAGGTTATTTCTAAAATCGTTCAATTTACTAGAAAAATCCATCCGTTCGAGTGATAATGAAATCCACTGCAACCGATGAGCAAAAATCGACAATCCATCCTGATTGCCCTTGCTTTATCTCTGGCTATCTTCGTCCTTGATTTGAATACACCAATCGGAATTGCGGCCTGGCTGCCCTACCTTATTCTTCTCAGCTGGGTCTCCAGCAGAGCCAGCCCCAGTCAGACCTTCTCCATGGCCCTCGTGATCACGGCATTCCTCTTCATCGCTTTGTGGAGAGCGTCATCAGGGGCGATGTTTCACGACTTGACGCTCCCCAACCACGTGATCACGATCGGGGGCGTTTGGACGATGGCGGTGTTGTGCGCGCGGCGCAGGAAGGCCGAACAGGACCGGGACAAGGCCCTGCGGGATCTGGAGG
>JADLBG010000151.1 GCA_020847895.1 Bryobacterales bacterium | reverse complement strand
TCCAGGCACACGAACTCCTTCAACTGCTCGATGTTCATTGCGAGCGTCCTTTCTCCGGTTAGGCTTTGATCTCGGCCAAGATGGCCTCGACGACTTCGGCGCGCTTTTCGAGTGCGCGCATGATCTTCCGATCCACCGTGTTCCGCGCCACCAGGTGGATGTGCTCGACGGGGCGCGTTTGGCCGGGACGGTGAACCCGGCTCAATGCTTGGTCGTATTCACCCAGCGAGAAGCTGAGCGAGAAGTAGATGGAATAGCGAGCGCGGGTGAGATCCACACCGACGCCACCGGCGCTGATCTGCACCGCCAGCACCTGGGCATCGCCCGACTGCCAGCGCTTCAGTTCATCGCGGCGTCCGGAGAGTTCCAGGCTCTCGAAACCGGCAGTCTTGGTGGCCTCATGGACCGCATCCAAATCGGCGTGGAAGCGGCAGAACACCACCACCGGCTCCCCGGCGCCGATATCCTCGAGCGTGTCCGCGAGCAGATTCTGCTTCGCCGAATCGACGCGATGGTACTGGCCATCGTCGGTCTTCACCCAGCCGCCGGCCACCTGCTGCAACCGCAGGAGCTTCACCATGGCGTTGGCGGCCGTCACCCGGCCATCGCGGACCTCGGCGACGAAGTCTTCCTCGAGGTCGCGGTAGACGCGGAGCGCTTCCGGCGAGAGTTCGCACTCGTAGGTCACGTGCGTTTCGGGTGGCAGGTCGAGGACGTCTTTGGAGACGCGGAAGGTGATGGTCTTCATGAGCGCCTCGAGTTCATCGAGTTGCTGGAAGCCGGTGACCTGCTTGCGTTGGAACCCGCCCATGACGGCGTACTTCTGCCGGAAGGCCGCGAAGGATGGTCCAAAGATGGTGTGGTTCAGAAAGCGGAACTGGGCGTAGGCGTCGAGTGGCGAATGCGGGAGCGGCGTGCCGGTGAGTGCCAAGCGCGCGCGGGCCCGAGAGCGCAGGCGCTTGAACGCCAGGCTCGCTTTGCCGCCGGGCGCTTTCAGGCGGTGCGACTCATCGGCGATGATCAGGTCCCACTGCTGTTGCTCGGCCCACTCCGCAAACGGCGCGCGCCAGACTGAGTCGTAGTTGATGATGACAGCCAGCGGCCGCTCGGTGGCCTCGGCGAGCCGGAGTTTATCCTCGGCGAACTTCTTCTTGTTGGCGACGCTACCGGCGCTGTCGTCCAGCGTGACGACGATCAACGGGAGATCCAAGTGGCGCTCGATCTGCTGCTCCCAGACCGGCACAACGCGCAGTGGGCAGCAGATGAGGATGCGCCGGGCGGCCATCGCGGCCAGCACCATCAGTGCGACCAGCGTCTTGCCGACACCCATCTCAAGGGCGAGAAGTGCGGCGCCGCCGCCACGCACCAGACGCTCCATCGCAAATCGGAACGCGCCGATCTGGTGTCGCCAGGGCGTGGTCTTGAGGCCGGCGGGAAGTTCAACTGTGGTTTCCGGTTGGGCCGGCGGCGCCGGCGCTGGTTGCACCTGGGCTTCAGCCACCGGCTTGGGTGCGAGAAGTGCAGAGAATTTGTCGCTGACCTGAAGCCGCGGAATCGAGGATAGGATCAGGCGCGCGTGTTGTGGCGTCGCAGGATAGGTCCAAACGCGCCGTGCGGTGTCCCAGGAGCCACCCGGAACTCGCTTGCAGAGAAGCAAGTTCGAGAACGGGGCCCGCAGCAGAATGCGGCCGGCATCGACATCGGCAAAGGCGGCTTCAGGCACGGGAAGCCTCCTCGCCCACACCCTCGCCGCCGGCAGGGCGGGTGTTCAGCCAATCCTGGACATCCGACGGGGCATAGCGGACCAGTTGGCCGACCTTGCGGTACCGGGGCCCCTTTCCTTCTCCACGCCAGTAACGGAGGGTGGCCACGGAGACGCGAATCCACCGCGCCACATCCCGCTCGTCCAGCAATGTCTGAATCATCGGCTCGCCTGTTTCTCGGCTCTCCGCGTTTGTTCGATTCGGTTCCACGCGCCCATGATCGGGCAGGGGGTATGTTGGGGATCAATGTTGGGAGTGATGGGAAAAATGATGGGAGAGAAATCAGGCCCTGGACCTATGGTCCAACTGAAGGAGGCGCTCGATTCGCTTCGCGGGCTCGCCGCTGTCTGGGATTGTGGGGTCGCCGTTCTTCCAGCGGTTCAGATCGCCCCGGTCAACGGCTGCCCACGTGTAGACCTGCTTGACCTTGCACAAGTGCGTCCTACAGAACTCCTCAATGAGGCGCTCTCGTCTTTCAGGTGGTGTCGGTGTGAGAGGCTTCTCGAAAGCCTCGGCGGTCTGGCGATAGAGGTCGGCGTAGGTCTCGAAGTCGACAACGAGGTGACCGTCGTGGATGCGCGCCCATTCGCTGAGCCGGAGAAAGACGCGACCGGATTCCCGCCACGCGGCGTCCAGAGGTAGTTGATCCGGACACACGATGATTGGCGCGGGCGAGCCCGCCAGCTTCGGTGCCGCTCGCAGAACGTCAAGCGAATCCGGCCAGGCGATTCCCTGTACCGGAAAGAACTCCGCCGTGCGACCGCTCACTTGGCGTCGGCCGAGTTGCCAGACGCGGCCCGCCGCGATGGTCTGCCGTCGTCCGGTCAGCCCAAGCTGCCCGATCAGCAGCGCGCCGAGTTTCTCGAAATCCAACTCCCACTGCTGGAGTCGTTGCCCCGCGATTCGCACCAGGCCATGTTGTGGGCAGTGGATGCGCAGGTCAGGGCTGATGTCCAGGATCAAATCGCAGGGCTCCCCGTCCGCGCAGATCTCGCAGGAGGCATACTCCGCATCGGTGGCTTTCCGCAGGATGCCGAGACGTAAGATTGCCTCGCGCTCCGCCGCCGGCCATCGGCGCGTCTCGTCATAGCCGATAACATGCCCGGCGAGATCAGCTCGACTGAGAAGCTGCGTCAGCGGACTGTCCACGGATCACTCCCGACCGTTTCAGGCACGTGCGGATCTTGTTGTGCTCCGACGTGTCCTTCAGATTGCAGGTATTGCTGGCGCTGATATTGAAGGTGACGCTGGCAGGGCGCCGGCTGCCGTTGGCCACCTGGGCCTTGATGGTCACATGCTCAACTGTCAGCTGGTTCAGCGGCAGGTACGCCTCGTTCAAGCCTCTCTTGATGAAATCGTGCAGTTGCGGCTTCGAAATCCGCGGCCGCGCCCCGAACGTGATCCGCCCACCATCGGCCCCCGCGGCCGCCAACCGCATGGCGCAGAGTTCCATCGACCTCACCCCGTCCAGACCATCTGTAGCGAAACGGAAGTTCGGATCCTTCAGCTTCTCGATGTCGAAGGAGAGCACCTCGTCGAGCGGCAAGCTCACTTGTTGTTTTAGAACACGATCGACGAAATCCTGAGCCAGACTCCGGCGGAACTCCTTGTCCCCTTCGGCGTACATCTCGAAGGCGCCGCTCGCGGGCTCGTATCGGTACACGACGTCGAATGCGCGCTGACGCGTCAGCCGCTTCAAGTCGTCCGAGTTTTCGAACTCCTCCACGGCTTCGGGGTGGTCCGAGATGTAGATCATGATGTACAGAGCCTCGCCACGCCAATGCACTCTGACCGTGCTGTACTCGCCACGCCCATCCAAACTGCGGTACCGTGCTGCCACGGCCTCTTTGAAATCGGCCAGCGACGTTTCGTCGATCTGGGGATCCGCGGCGGGCAGGTCTTGTCTGGGTTGCCAATGCCGCTTCAGACCGTCCGCCCAGGCGAACCGGCGAGCCACCGCAAATACGTCCGGATGATCGAGCAGCACGCGAAGGACTTTGTCCGCCGTGCTGCCGTTGCCCATCGTCGAGAGCACCTCCTCACGCTCGGCGATACTCCCAGCTGAATCCAGAAGGGTCTGGATTCCGCGCCGCGAAAAAAGCCCAAATGCGGTCTCGAAGTCCACCCAGCAGGCTTGTCGTTCTTTGCCGGGGAGCGCCATCCAGGCGTCGTACAGAGGCTCCATGTCGTCGCCGAGGCCGTCCCAGTCAAAGTCGTCGAGCAGGCGACGCTGCTCGAAATATGTGCGCAGCAACGGCGATGACACAAGGCGAAGAAAGTGGCGCGGTGTGAATTCCATCCGCATGGTTTGCCCCTGAATCGATGGTTGTGCTCCGCCAAAGCGGAAACCCAATCTTAACACCGCCATCCGTATCTTTACAATCCCTGTAAAGGGTGATAACCTTCATCTGATTGAGCCCACAAGCAGAAAGGACCCGTCCATGCCAGTGAGTCCGCAGGAAATGGGTCGAAGGTTGCGCGCGGCGCGCGAATCGTGCGGCATGACACAGGAGGATGTGGCGCGTCGCCTCGGCGTGTCCCGACCGACGGTCGCTCAGATGGAACTGGGCAACCGCGCCAGCACCAGTATCGAGTTGGACAAACTCGCCTACCTGTTCGGTCGCGACATCCGTGAGTTCGTGGCCGATAGCTTCGAGGAAGAAGACGCACTCGCTGTCCTCTTCCGCGCTGAGCCTGAAATTGCCAATCATGAGGACGTGGCCGACAGCCTCCGCGCCTGCATCGCGCTCGGCCGCGAAGTGACGAACCTCGAAGGACTCCTGGGCATCGATAGGGACCTGGCGGGTGCTGTGACTTATGAAGTGGTGGCGCCGCGGTCCCGCTGGGATGCTATCCAGCAAGGCGAGCGCGCGGCCGAGCAGGAACGCCGACGCGTGGGCCTGGGATGGGCTCCCGCACCCCCGTTGCCGGAGTTGCTGGAGACTCAAGGCGTTCGTACAGGAATTGTCGATCTCCCGGAAGAGATATCAGGGATCACAATCAGCAACCAAAGCGCTGGGCTGTTCATCGTGGCGAATCGGCAGCACGCGCCGGCGCGGCGCCGATTTTCTTTTGCGCATGAGTACGCGCACGTGCTCTTCGATCGGCGCATGAAGGGCATCGTCACCCGCTCCTCCGACCGGGATGAACTCGTTGAAGTGCGTGCGAACGCGTTCGCGGCAGCTTTCCTCATGCCGCCGGAAGGGATTCGGCAGTTTGTAAATGCCCTCGGCAAAGGCCAGCCCAGCCGGGCCATCGCTCAGGTCTTCGATGAGGCGGGAGCAGTCCAGGCAGAGGGTCGTGCGGCTCCAGGCAGTCAGGACATTCAGCTTTACGATGTCGTGCATCTGGCCCATTACTTCGGTGTCAGCCGTTTGGCGGCGCTCTTCCGCCTTCGTAATCTCAAGCTGCTGACGCAGGCGGAGCTCGACGAAATGAAATCGGCGGATGAAGGTGGCTACGGTCTCGAGTTGGCTAGACTGCTGAACCTGCCGGATGTCGAGGAAGCCGACTCTGCTGACGGGTTCCGGCACCGTGTCCTCAATATGGGATTGGAGGCATACCGCCGCGAATTGATCAGCCGTTCCAAGCTCGGCGAGTTGGCGTCTCTGCTCTCGATGGACAACGAAGAAATACAGAAACTGCTGCGGCAGGCGGGCCTTCCCGATGGAAACTAGCAGCCTCAAAGGTAGAGAGCTCTTGACTTCCCGCGCGGCGCGGCACGGGCCGAGTCCGAAGTCCAAGACACTCGAATCGTCTAGGAACTAGAATGAGCAGCCTGAGGATGTGAATGCGGCCCCTAGCAATAGTCAAACCAACGCCTGAACAATTGGCGATCGTGTCACGGAATCGGCCTGGGATCGAGATCATTCGGGGCGCAGCAGGAAGTGGCAAGACGACAACGGCGCTTCTGCGACTGCGGTCGCTGGTGGCCATGTTCGTCAGTCGCAAGCGCCGCCAGCAGCGCGACGAGCCCGTCCAGGTCCTTGTACTTACTTTCAATCGGACTCTGCGCGGTTACATAAACGCGCTGGCGATGGATCAACTGCCAGACACTTCGGAGGCGGAGATTGAGATCTCTACCTTCGGTCGGTGGGCCCGCAGGCTCCTAGGCAACCCCGACGTGTTAGACGACGACCCTCGCGAGTCGCAGATCCTTTCACTCGCATCTTCCCTTAATCTGCCCCGCCAGTTCGTTCTCGACGAAGTTGATTACATACTCGGGCGATTCGAGTCTGAATCGCTCAGCGACTATTTGACCGTGCGACGCGACGGCCGAGGCGCTTCGCCAAGGATGGAGAGGCCCACCAGAGAGGCTCTTCTATCGAGGGTTGTGGTGCCATATCAACAATGGAAGAGCACGCACAGTCTTTTGGACTGGAATGAAGTCGCGGTTTTGCTCAGCCAAGCGGCGCCAGGAAACGCCTACGACATCATCATCACTGACGAGACGCAGGACTTCTCGGCTAACCAGATTCGGGCGATCAGAAGCCGGCTTGCCGCGGAGCACTCCCTGACCTTCGTCGTAGACACAGCCCAACGAATCTACGCGCGAGGGTTCACCTGGCAGGAGGCCGGAGTGACTGTCCGGCCCGAAAACAGCCGCCGACTGGCGAAGAACTATCGGAACACCATTCAGATTGCTCGGTTCGCCCAGCCGTTGATTCAGGGAGTGCCCATCGACGACGACGGAACGATGCCGGATTTTGCGGCTTGTGAGCGCGAAGGTCGGATGCCGCTGGTCCTCACCGGTACGTTTTCACGCCAACTTGATTTTGCGATCACGTACATTCGCGAGCAAGTCGACCTCGATCAGGAGTCCGTCGTGTTTCTCCACCCACTCGGTGGGGGATGGTTTCGATTCACTCGTGATCGCCTCTGCGCTGCAGGCCTACCATTCGTGGAAATCTCCCGAGTCTCCGAATGGCCGGATGGTGATGAGAATATCGCCCTGAGCACAATCCACTCGGCAAAGGGCCTCGAGTTTGACCACGTGATCATGATCGGGTTGAATGCGGAGGTGCTGCCGCATGGCGATGACGAGGACGACGATCGGCTGATGACGCTGCGAAGGCTTGTGGCTATGGGGATCGGCCGGGCACGAAATTCCGTGATTTTAGGCTACAAGCCAGACGACGCACCCTCTCTGACGAGGTACCTGGAGGCGGACACGTACGTTCCGGTGCGAGTATGACGGTGCAACAAATTGTGGAAGACAGAAACGTCCAGGAGGTCGTCCACTTTACGACGCATCAAGGACTCCTGGGGATTCTTTACTCCAAGGCAATCAAGTCCAGGCATCGAGTGGAGCAGGATGGCAACCTTTCATACATCCTGACACCGAACGCCGCCACGAGGCGTGACATGACGTGGGTCGACTTCGTGAATCTCTCCATTTCGAGGATCAACTCCCACTACTTCCGCTGCTCTTGCAGATGGCATCGGGAAGCTGGTCTCTGGTGGTGCATTCTCGCGCTAGACCCTGAGGTGCTCGGGCATGAAGGCGTCGTCTTCACAACAACCAACAACATCTATACTGGAGTGCGCCGCGGACGAGGTCCAGCCGCGTTGGAAGCGATGTTCGCAGATCGAGTTGTTCGCTGGTCGGGAAATGTGGTCGCTCGGACGCCTGACGTTCCCAGTCATTTCACGACCTGCGAACAGGCAGAAGTACTCTACCCTCACGAGCTGTCCACAGACTATGTGCGCGCCATATACGTGAGTACCCCAGAGGACCAGGACGATGTCTGCGGCCAGCTTCAGGCGGTTTCTCATCGTCCGGTGCCGGTTGAAGTGGACCCTGACAGATTTGGAGTTGCGCTATGAAGGATCAAATCAGAAACTCGGCGCTGTGGGCCGCATATGGCGATGCTCTCGGGTTTATAACTGAGTTTGCCGATGCGGCGGGTGTGAAGCGGAGGATCCACAGGCCCGAAGTAAGGGAAACCGTAGCTTGGAAACGCACAATAGGGGGGCGGTTCGGCGCGATGGTAGACCTGCCAGCGGGTTGCTATTCCGACGACACCCAGCTTCGGCTTGCCACTTGCCGATCGATTCTGGGAGACGGGCATTTCGATGTCGAGACCTTTGCAAAGGTCGAGTTAACCGTCTGGCCGGCATATGCTCTGGGCGGTGGAAAAGGCACCAAGGCTGCCGCTGCGGCCCTTATCAGTCCTGATGTGAACTGGTTTAGCAATTTCTTCCACGCAGACGAAGTGCGGTACCTTGATGCGGGCGGCAACGGAGCCGCGATGCGGATCCAGCCGCATGTATGGGCAGCAAAGGACAAGGCCGAGCCGTACTCCTTCATGCGAGACGTCGTCCGCAATGCGGTCTGTAGCCACGGGCACCCTCGCGGGATTCTCGGGGCCGTCTTTCACGCGCTGTGTCTTGCCGACGCCTTATGCAGACGAGATGTTCCAGGACCAGAAGGATGGACCGCCGCAATCGGCCGTCTTAACAAGGTTCTTGAACTTGTCGAAACCGATTCGGAGCTGTCCGCATTTTGGCGCCCTGTGTGGGAAGAACGTGTCGGATCGACACTGAAGACGGCACTTGATCGCATCGTCGACGAGTTCTCGGCGGACGTGGATCGCGTCGCGAAGACCCTGCACGACGGGGACCTGAGCCAGTACCGGGCGATCGCAGAGTCGCTGGGTTGTCTTACATCTGAGTATCGAGGATGCGGCACAAAAACGGCGCTCGCCGCATCAGCGTTAGCGTGGTTGGGGCGCAAATCCAGCCCAGATGCGGCGCTAGTCGCTGCCAGCAACCTCCTTTCGAGCGACACAGACACGATTGCGACTATGGCCGGGGCAATTCTGGGAGCGGTCTCGGAAAAAGGCCCACAGTCGGAGATCATGGACCGCGCGTACATCGAGGTGGAAGCGGATCGGCTTGCGAAGCTGAGTATGGGGGTGCCAACGCCTTCGTTCGCATATCCGGACCTGATGCGGTGGACGCCCCCGAGAACACAGCTTGATGCGCTCGGCCTGCACGGTGACAGACTCGTGCTGGCGGGCTTGGGGTACGCAGAATCGATCAGCGAGGAGTTCAGGCCGCGAGGGAAAGCCGACCATTGCTGGCAATGGATGAAGCTGGATTTCGGCCAATCCGTTGTTGGCAAACGCAGGGCGCGTCCGAGCACCATGGCACAGGGCAACATGCCGCTGCCATCGCGGGAGCCGCGACCGGCTTCGTCGTCAGAGAGGCACAATGACAAAAAGACTCCAGCAACACAGCAGCGCCTTTTCGAAGCGCGTAGAGATATGGAAGACGTAGCCGGGCAGACAAGGGAAAGGACGAGATCGATCGATGAGCTGAGTGCTGAGGCGATTCGCAGCGGCTTTGAGCCTTCCCTCATCGGTCGACACCTATTGGGGTTGGCTGAAGGGACGCATGGCGTTGAAAAGGCAATAGCTTACGCATCGATCATTGCCAAGGCCAAGCTTGCTAGGGTCCAAACCCAGAAGAGACAAACGGCAGCTGAGACGCCCGCTCCCGCCGTCAAAGACGCTTCCGCGGGCGAGCCGCACACCGGATCAGAGTAGTCGCGCCAGTCGACGTGCGTGGACCAGAGCACTGAAGCCCGGTCGTAGGGCGGGCCATTCCGACCTTAGGCAATCTTGTTCCGCATAAAACCGCAAAACGAGGCATAATAGTGCATCAGGCCGCAAACATGGAAACCCGATGGCTGTCTGTCGATGAGATCGCGACGTACCTCGGTGTGAGCCGGGACACCGTCTATAGGTGGATTGAAGGCCGGGGCTTCCCTGCACACAAGGTGGGGCGGTCCTGGAAGTCCAAGGTGGCTGAGATCGATGAGTGGGTGAAGTCAGGCCGCGGCGCGGAGAAGGAGTCGGCCGAACGCGAGGCCTCAGAGGAATAGGATGAGTATTCTCAACGGATCGACAGCCGATGTGGTGGGCAGCCCGGTGCCCGCGCTGGATCCGCATGCCCTGTACTCCTCGCGCCTTTCTGCCCGGTCCGCGCTGTTCACGGATCTTCAACTTCTGCTGGACTCCTCTCCCGAGTTGCTCAATTCCGAAGAGTATCGCAGGCTCGTCGTCGAAGAGAACTGCCTCAGTCGTCCCTCGACAGCCGCCCGCAAGAAGTTGTGGGAAGAACTCCGGAAGCGTTATCTCTTGGATCAACGTCGGCCTCTTTATGAAGCCTTCTGGAGCGAATGGCGCCGTTCGAAATCCGATCCGGAACGCGGCCTCACGGCATATCTGTTACTGGCCCTGAATGATCGCCTCATCGCGGACTTGGGCACACAGTGGCTTTACCAATACCTACGCCGGGCACCGGCCGAGCTTCGTGTGGAGGAGGTTCGCAACTTCATCAGGCGCGCCGGGGACACGGACCACTCCGAGGTGAATGGCTGGTCGGATGACACGCAACTGCATGTGGCCCAGCACTACATGGCTAGCATTCGCGACTTCGGCTTGGCTCGGGGCAAGAGCAAGAAGATCAGCCAACGCCCCGCGTTGTACGGCGCGCCCGTGAGGCTGCTCGTGCGCGCTCTCCGCCTTCTGCGCACCAATGATCTTGAGGTTGCTACGTCACCTGTTTTTCGACTTCTGGCAATTGAAGGTACCGAAGTGATAGATGCCCTGGGTGAGTTGAATCAGCGAGGGGAACTCCGGTTCCGGATGCAGGCAGACGTTGTCGAACTCGATCTCGGGGGTGCTGCTTAATGCAGGATTTCTTCAATGCACTGCTCGATCTGATTAGGGCGCCGCTGCAGGCAAATGGCGGTGTCAAGACCGACAGCTCAATTCTCCTTATCTATCCTCCAGAGAAGGAATTGGAATTCCGCGAGTACCTCATCGACGCTTTTGTGCCGCGATTGAAGGCGGAGGGGGTCCCGCACCAACTCCTGGACCTCTCAGGCTTTCTGTTCGAAGATCTGAGCGACGAGACTCTGCGAAATCTCCAGGAAGATGAGTTCGACGATTACCGCTGGATGAAGCAGGGTCTGTCGACAACGGTGGAGTCGGCCTTGCGGAAGCGCATAGCCCAACTGGCGGAGGCGTCACCCGGTTGCGCGGTCATCGTGTACGCGACGATGGCTCTTCATCCGCTTGTGCGTTTTGGTGAAGTGTTGCGGGAACTGCGTGACGTTCACTGCCGGACGGCGTTGGCATTCCCCGGCGAAGAGCGCGGAGGAAAACTGCATTTCCTAAATCAGTCCGATGGCGGCAACTACCTCGCGGTGAAATTGTTCTGGAAGTAGCGGAAGGGCTCATAATGACGATTCGCGAAATCATCAAGAGAGACATCGGCGTAAAGATCGAGGGAGTCGTCAAGGTCTTCGATCGCGCAGCTCTCGCCTCCGAGTTTCGGGAGTACGTGGTAACCGACAAAATCGAAGACGAGATCAAAAAGATCTTCGACACCTTCACGCAGGTCAGTGAGACCATCCGCCGCGGCGGCCGCCCACGCGACGTGATGGGGATGTGGGTATCGGGCTTCTTTGGTTCGGGCAAATCGCATTTCGCCAAGGTCCTGGGATACCTGCTCCAGAACGACGACCTCGGAGACGGTTCCGGCGATCGCTGCATCGACGTTTTCCTGAAGCATCTCTCCGATTCACCGCGCGGGAGGGAAATTCGACTCCGGCTGGGCGAGGTCAAACAAACAACCCAGATCAAGACACTGGCTTTCGAAATCCGGAGCCGCCAGTCCCTGAACAACCCAACTTCGGTCGGTGAGATCCTCCTGAGCGAGTTCTATCGAAGCGTAGGGCTTTCTGAGCACGTGACATTGGCCCGGATCGAGCGCCGGTTGGCACGCCGAGGACTCCTGGAGAAGCTGGAGCAGGCATTCGAAGCGAAGTTTGCGGTGCCCTGGAAGAGCGCCGATGGCCGCGACGACCTGAACACAGTCCGCCGAAGGCTGGCCGAAGTTCTGCCCGAAATAGACCGTGACGAATACCCGGACGCGCGCGAGGCCAAGCAAGCCCTGGACTGGGCGGTTCGCCACGAAAAAATCACGCCTGAGGGGATCGCCGACGAACTGGTGGCCTGGGTGGACGAACAGAAGACGGTCGGAGGGCGGGTGCAGCACCTCGTCTTCGTCATAGACGAGATGGGCTCGTTCATCGGTGATTCGGGAGACAAGATCTCCGAACTGAACAGCCTGGCCGAAATGATCGGCAACAAGGGCAAAGGCAAAGTCTGGCTAGTCTGCACCAGCCAGTTGGACCTCGAGAAAGTTGTCGACCGCACCAATTTCCAGCCGGCGCTCGTCGGCCGCCTGAACGCACGTTTTGAGCTGAAGCCCCAACTGATCTCCGATGAGATCAACAAGGTTGTATCTGAGCGCATCCTTAAGAAGCATCCGTCCGAAGAGTCGCGGCTTCGCGAGTTGTTCCAGGAAGGCTACCTTTCGCAACTTGCGGATCTGAAGGCCAGCCGGCACATTGCCGCGATCACGGAACGCAGCTTTATCGACTGCTATCCGTTGCTGCCTCACCAGATCCGGCTGGCGCAGGACATCTTCGAGGCGATCGCCGGCTTCCGCGTATCCGGCGGCGTGCGCTCGATGATTTCTGTCGTCATGGAAGCTCTCCAGGATGTGGCGGACGATGAACTGGGATCGATCGTCAGCTTCGACATGATTTTTGACGCCGTGGAGAACGACCTTCTGTCGCAGGAATACCTCGGCGCTTCCGGCGTACGGTCGATCCGAGAGTCCCCCGATCGTGTCCCCGGCACACCCATCGATCCGTCGCGGGTGTTGAAGGTCCTATGGCTTCTTCAGAAGGTGCCCTGGGTTCCCCGGATTCCGGAGACTTTGGCGAAGCTCCTTGTGCGCGATCTCAAGACGGACATTCCTCCTTTGCGCGAATCGGTGGAGAAAACCCTCGACAGGCTCCAGGAGGCCGGGTACGTGGCGCGCGACGAAGCCACTGGCGAATGGAAGTTTCTCAACGAGAAGGAACGCACCATCGAGCAGACGATCCAGGAGATGGTGCGTCCGGGCGGGCCGAAGAGCATCAGCGTCGCCGCCGTACGCCGGACATCTCAGGAGATGGCGAAGACCGACCTCGTGACGAAACGGCGGTTGGCGAACTTCACGGTTCTGCATGGCGCGACGAAGGCGACCTTCTCATACGGGGTTCACCTCGATGGTGAAGCCGTTGAGACAGGCTCTGAACTCGAACTCCACCTTGTCGGACCTCTTGCTCCAGGCCGGAAGCAGACAGTCGACGAGATTCGGCAACAGAACCAGGCCGCGGGCGCCAAGGGACGCAAGGTGTGGTGGTGTGCCGCGACTCCAGCCAACCTGGAGACTCGTTTCAAGCGCTACGAGGCCTTGGTCAAGGTCACCTCCGACAAGCGATTCACCGATGATAGTTCCGGGGACACTCAGGACGCACTCTCGGAGAAGCGAAAAGAGCGGGACGAGCTCAAGACAGCACTCGTCAAGGATCTGGAGAAGGCATTCCTCGCCGGAACGATCTTCTATGGCGGCCAGGAGTTGGAGATCGAGGGAGTCGCCGATTTCAAGGAGCCGGTCCAGACTGCCTACTCCGCCGTTATCCCGAACATCTACGCCAACTTTGCGGCTGGTGATCGCGCCTGCGACTTTGCCCGGCAACTCAAGGCGATACTGAACCCCGCGACGTCCGCTCTACATGCGGTCGCCCCGGAACTCGATCTTTTTGAC
The DNA here is from genome assembly GCA_020847895.1 of Bryobacterales bacterium. Classification (GTDB taxonomy): domain Bacteria; phylum Acidobacteriota; class Terriglobia; order Bryobacterales; family Bryobacteraceae; genus CADEFT01. The sequence goes on along the minus strand of JADLBG010000151.1, from coordinate 16,282 downwards.
ACGCAGGGCAGTCTCCAACAGCAGTCTGCACTGGTGTCCCAGGTGCTGGAAGTGATCTCGGATCTCGAAGATGAAGATGTAGATCCAGCCGGCTCGGTCCTTCTTGAGGCGCCAGACCGGAAAGGATTCCGAGGGTTCGAACGTCCGCCCTTTGGTTGGTCAACGGAAATTGTCAGGCTTGTGCTGGCAGCATGTTTCCGCGCTGGTGCGGTTTATGTGGAGCGCCCGACACCGTCAGGGCCGACTCCTCTTTACGACTACAAGGACTCGGCGGACCTCTTTGCCAAGATCAACACTTTCAAACACGTCACCTTCCGCGTGGCCGAAACCAGCCTCTCCGTCGATCAGATCAAACGCGCCAACAAGGAACTGATCGCAATGGGCGTCATCGGCACGCCGGAATCGGGCAACGCGATCGCCGCCGCCGTGCGAAAGCTGGGTGAGAGTCTGCGGGCGGGACTCCAGGAAGCCAAAAGCCATGCCGAGCGAGGCCTCCCAATTCGGGATTCCGTACTCTCGGCCGCTGCGGTACTTAACGAGCCGACAGCCGCGAAGGATCCCACGAAGGTTGTCACTGCGTTCCTGACGCGCGCGGACGAATGGAAGGCGCTTCATCTGTCCTTGGAATCGCTGCGCGCGTTTCTCGCCGACCAACGCCATTTCGAGTTCGACATCTCTCGCCGCCTTGCCGAACTGGCAACAAACCATCCTGTCTCTTCCGATCATGGCTCCCATGCAGCGCTCGACCGGGCGCTGAAGGACATGCAGGCGATCGTCAATGAAAAGTCAGTGGTGGAAAGATGGTCCGACTATCGCCTTGCCTATGACACGACACAGCGCCTTTATCGCGACTGTTACCGCGAGGCCTACACCGGTGTCCAGCAGGCGGCGGAGCGAACTGCGATTGAGATCCGTGGCGGCGCCGCATACAACGGCGCGCCGGTACCGGCGCGCGATGCCGAGGTCGACAAGGTGTTTGGAATCGGGGGACCGTGCCACTATCCGAACCTGACGCTAGGGTCTGCCCATGCTCTGCTGGATGCTGCGGCGAAGCGCAGCCTCAGCTCCCTAACGCAGGCGCTCGTGGCCTTGCCAGGCTACCAGGCTCAAGTGGAATCAGCCCTTCGCGCGCTGGCTGCGCCTCCACCGCCAAAGGATGAGAAGGTTTGGGAATGGCGCCCCTCGACTGTGCTGGTCGGCCGGCACTTTCGAAGTGAGACGGAGGTGGATGAAGCGCTCAGCAATGCTGGCGAGCAGATCAAGACGCAAATCCGTCAGGGCTACACGGTGGTCGTAAAGTGAACGGCGAACCGCAGGCACTGTTGGACGGCTACAAGGACCTGGTCAAAGGCTGGGTGCCGAAGGTGCGCGACGTCCTCGACAAGGACTTCACCGCGGAGCTGAAGCGACTTGGTATCCCGGCGACCGGGAAAGCCACTCCGATCGAGAAGATGAACCTGCCGGACGAAGACAGGCGGGTTCGCACCCGCGTGGAGGCGTTGCTTCGCCGCGATTCAATCTCGGAAGGTTCCGACCAGAAGGGTTATGAGAACGTTCGGCGTGAGCTGAGCTACACGTGCCTCAATCGAGTCGTGGGGCTTAAATGCATGGAAGCGCGGAAGCTGTTGTACTTGCCGCCGCCAGGCGACGCGGGTGCCGCGCCGGAGTTGACCGAGGTCATCACCAACATTCCGGGGCAGGCACGTTCGCGTTACCTGCGGGATCTGCGGGCGACTGGCGGCAGCCGGTACAAGTACGGCGACAACGCCGAGGAGACCCTGCTACGGGACGGGCTCACGGCTGCATACCGCTTCATCACTTCCGAAATCCAAGTTTTGTTCGACCCGGATCACGAGTACGCCTGTCTCTGGCCGACGCACGGTTGCCTGACGCGGGTGATCGCCATGATCAACGACGATCTGCCCGAGGCAGTCTACCGTGCACAGGATTTCCTTGGCTGGGTTTATCAGTTCTTCAACCGCGAGGAAAAGAAGAAGGTCCGGGACGACAACAAGGGCACACCCCGGAGTTCCTACGAGCTTTCGGTCATCAACCAGTTCTACACGCCTTCCTGGGTCGTGAAAGCACTGGTGGACAACACGTTGGGGCGGCTGTGGCTGCAAATGCACCCCGATTCAGCGCTCAGGCCGGCGGCACCTCCGCCGCTCCCCAACGACGGCAACTGGTATCAACCGGTTGCCGATTACCTCGTCCCGAACACAGGTGAGAGGATCCGCTACGAGCGGCTCACCGATGAGGGTCAAGTCGAGACATTCAAACGCGCTGCAGAGATTTCACTGCTCGATCCCGCATGTGGAACGATGCACTTCGGCCAGTACGCCTTTGGCCTGTTTCATCAGATGTATTTGGATGAGATCCGGCATGCAGGGGAGCCCGGATGGCCGGCGGAACCGTCGATCAGCGACCCGGAGGCGATTCCAGCCGCGATCATCGAGAGGAACCTCTTCGGTGTCGACATCGACGCGCGAGCTATCCAGATTGCGTCTCTGTCTCTGCTGCTCACCGCAAAGGAGGCCGCCGTCCGCGAGGGGCATTCACCACTCAACGTGCGCCTCCGAAGATCGAACCTCGTCGTGGCGAATGCCGTGAACATCGGCGAGGATCAATTACGATCGCTGGTCGGGCGCCTGGAAGAGCGGCTGGGATCCCTCAGCCTGCAAGAGGCGCTCTTCAAAACGATTTGGGAGAACCTCCAGCACGTAGGGGAGTTGGGCAGTCTGATCCAGGTTCACGAGAGTGTGACCCGGGTTCTCGATGAATGGGTGGATCGCCAGGCGCACCAGCGGGGCATCACTCGTGTACGCGCTCCCAAAGACACTGGCCAATTGGTGCTGGAAAGCGTCGTCGCCGAAGTCGAATTGGACCAGCGAAAGCAGATGGAGCTGGAGCGCCGGCTGCTTGAGCAAGAGGCGGCGCAAATCCGGCAGGAGCTGCTTTCGGGGTTGGAGGAGATCGCACGTTCCGAAACCGATCCGGCTCAGCGCCTGTTCGCCGAGGACACTGCTCGCGGACTGAAACTACTGGAACTGCTGTCGAGGCGATATGACGTGGTGGTGATGAATCCTCCGTACGGCTCGTTCGTGCCGAAGGTGAAGGATTTCATAAACGTCGCCTACAAGCTGACAAAGAACAATATCTACTCAGTGTTCATCGACAGAGCCACCCAACTCGTTCGCGCGGAGGGATATGTCGGGGCCCTGGTTTCGAGCACATTCGTGAACCTCAAGGACTTTGAAAAGCTGAGGACGGAGATCCTCCTCAAGCGCAATCCGATGATCCTCATGCTCGATCTGGGATTCGGAATCCTCGATGACGCAACCGTCGAAGCAGCCGCCATTGTCCTGAAGGGTGGTGCCCGATGACTGCCATCCGATGGCGCTGGGAGGAGAAGGACTTCGGATTTCGCTTTAAGTCGGGGAAAGGCAAGAACGCGGCCGAGTACTATCAAGCATCGAAGCCGGGCAGCTATTATGTCGTGCCCGCGGGACAACGCAAGGTGGAAAAGGACCGGCTCGATCTGCTTGCCGAGATGGCAACCGCGCCGACCGCACCCCAGGTAGTCGCAAACCCGTGGCGTCACTATGACCTGCATTGGGACTGGATTGAGTCGGCCGACGGCGTATGCCTGAACTATGCGGGCTGCCTTCACCAGGAGGAGATCGCACGCAGAGAGGATGAAGGCGTCGCCCGCGCGCGCGAGTTCCTGCTGGGGCTGCTGGATCGACCCGAGCCGATCACGATCACCACAGCACTGGTTCGGCAGGTCCACCGTGAACTGATGGGTGACATCTATCCGTTCGCCGGCGAATGGCGCACTGTTGATCTTCATAAAGGGGACGGTCCTACGAAATGGCCGCTGCCACCTTGTGGAATCCAGCCGCTCATGTATGAATTCGAGCGAGTTGTTTTGAACAGAACGCCCTTCATTACCGACGAGAATGACGAAGTCTACGCATTCGTGAGTGAGGTGATGAATGAGTTCTTGGCGATGCACCCATTTCGCGAAGGGAACGGGCGCACTGCATTTATCATCGGAGATCTGTTGCTCATGCAGAACAGCCTGCTCCCCTTGAGCGAGTACGATCAGCACCGCCATGAGGCAGCCTACTATGCGGCGTGTGAGGCTGGTCGGCTGAAGCGAGATTACAGGCCGCTCGCTGGATTGATCGCCGAGTGGGAAGAGGAAGCACTCGCTCGCTGGGAGGAATGATCGAATGGCGAATAAACGGGTTGATTTGAAGCGGATACTCGCCGACTCCGATCTCCGACGCAAGCTGATGGTCTCTACGATTCAGGCTACTCAGGCGCGCGAGGGGATCAAGACGACTGTTGAACAGGCGAGTCGCGCCTACTACGTTGTGACGGAAGGAGAGAAGGCTTCATTCGTAGATCTGGAGAAATTCAAACCGGCCAAAAACCAGCGTGACCTCAGACACGAGATGTTCGTGCGAGCCTTGTCGAACGGGCCGAACGAAGTGCGATTTGATATCGCCCGCAGAGACTTCGCCGCAATAGAAGGGGCACCGCTGAACTACAGAGGCATCGGGGCGGTCGCCCATATCTTTCGAGAGGCACCCTCTCTGGAGCCCGGTTGGGGCATAGCCGCGCAGGGGCTTGCTACAGCCGACGACCCACAATTTGTTCGGTGCAGGTGGGAGGTGCTTGAGCATGAGGTTGGCGAGGCGAGAGAGTGGGCCCCATTTGCAAAGGGAGGGGACTTCTCCAGGTTCTACTCTGATATTCACCTAGTCGTGCGCTGGACTCCAAGGTCCCGCGAACTCATGAACGAGAACGGGCGAGTCCAGAATGTCGTGCACTATTTCAAGGCTGGCCTCACCTGGCCGTTGAGGACCCAGAGAGGATTCAACCTTCGGGTGATGCCGCAGGGGTGCGTTTTTGGGCACAAAGGGCCGGCAGTGTTTCCTGCCAGAACCGGGGACACGTTTTACATGCTCGGCATCGCCAACTCCGCGCCAGCCGAGTATCTCCTACGCGGGCTGATGTCATTCGGATCGTGGGAAGTCGGAGTGATCAAACGCCTGCCTATCCCGATAGCAGCGGAGCATCAGCGAGACCAGCTAGCACGGGTGGCCAAGGCAATCTTCGAAGCTAAGTCGAATTGGGACCTGGGCAACGAGATATCGACCCGCTTTGTTACACCCTGGCTTCTGGGCCGCGACGTGAAAGGGGCTTCGAGCATCTCAGACGCGCTCAACAGCTTGGAGCAGACAGAGGAAGCGGAAGAACTTACGATTAAGGATCGATACGTCGAGCTGAACGATATCGCGTACGCTGCCTACGGAATTCCGGCGGTTACTCGTCAGGCCATCGAAGAGGATATGGGTCCACGCCCACGGGAGGTCATCTGGCCGCAGCTGGAAGGTAAGACACGCGACCAGAAGCGAATGGAGCACGTTTGGCGCCTCCTCTCGTTTGCCGTGAAGCGGGTCGTGGAATCCGATGACGACGGCGTCGTTCCGTTGCTCCAGGTGTCAGGTGAGATGCCCCTCCTTGACCGAGTGCATGCCGAACTCGCGAAGCTGTTTCCCGCACGCGATGCGAATGAGGTCGAAGTCGAGATCGTCAACGAACTCAAGCGGAAGGTAAAGCAGTACGACCGCGTCGAGAGCCTTCGCGAGTGGCTGGAAAACCAGTACTTCGCTTATCACGCCTCGCTGTACAAGAGCCGACCTGTCTTCTGGCACATCTCCAGCCGGCAGGGTAAGAGTCCGGCCGCGTTCTCGGCGCTGGTTCATTATCACCGGTTCGATAAGGACAGGATGGCAAAGCTTCGCGGCGTCTACCTGCGGGAGGCGCTCACCACGTTCCGCCGCGAGGCGGCGCTCGCGAGCCAGCAAGGCCGGACGGAAGACCGTCTGGACTGGCAGGCCAAGGTCGAGGAGGCCGAGGAACTGGACCGCAGACTCCAGAAGATCCAGGAAGGTTTCCATGAAGGCGCTGAGGATTACAGGATCCTGACACCGTGGAAGAGCGAGAACGCGCGCCCGAAGGGGTGGGACCCGGACATCAACGACGGAGTCAAGGTGAACATCGAGCCCCTTCAGCGCGCCGGCGTGCTGAGAACCGCCGAGGTGGTCTAGATGCTTCTCACCGCGCTGATCGAGGAGTTCGTGCGACGGTTCCAACACGAGAAGCGCGCGCGGGTGTGCCTTTGGTTTGACGAGAAGCGCGAGTTCGAAGGCTTGCTCCCGAAGCTCCAGCAGCACTTGGCGTCTGTCCAGCCGCCGCCCTTCGTACTGCTTCAGTACGACCCTTCCACGTTCCATGGCCAGATCTGGCTGAAGGACCAGGCGCGCCGATGTTCGTCCGGCGGCCGGTTTCTTTTCTATCTTCCCCTGGCGGAGGACAGGCTGGATTCGGCGGATGCGAGCGGGGAAAACCACCTCGAGCTGCTCGCCGAATACAGGTGGACCGGAATCACATGGCGGCTGAATGGAAAACAGCCGACGCTATTCAGCTTCCTGCGGCAAGCGGGTGTCGACTTACCTGAAAACCCCGCAGAACAGCGAAAGCTCTACGAGGGCGGCTCCAATTCAATCCTTGCCAAGTACGCGGCGAAATTCGCAGAGCGCCCCGCCTCGTTTTGGAACGGCACCCTGACCGCCGACCGCGCGCAAGAACAGTTAATCGGCGACCTGGAGAAGACGATTCTGGATCTGGCTGCCGCGCCAGAGACGGAGTGGAAAGCCTTGGTAGCGAAAAGCCTCGCCGGGGAATTTGTCGCAATGGTTCAGGATCGCTACGGCTACCAGGCGCCCACCACTGATCCGGCTGTGTGGGTTAGGGGGCTGGTAGAGATGCTCGCCTTGACGGAGAGCTACCTGGGATACGGCGAGCCGCCCGATTTTCCCTTTGCCAGCCGCCTGCCCGCAGCGCCCATCCGTGAAGCCCATCGACAACTGCTTGGGCGCTGGTTGAAGGATGCCGATGGCCGTCCCGTCTGGGAGCGCTGGATGCGGGATGTGGAACCGCATATGGATCTCTCCGCGTGGGCCGCGGATAAGCAGGGGCTCTCGTTCTCGTTGCCGCACCTGGTGGCGCTGCGATGGCGCCGTACTCTTGGGGAGTTCGAAAAGGCGGCCGATCGCGCATCCGCTACGCGGGAGTTCTTCGGCAAACACCGGGCGATGATCCGCCGTGAAGTGGAGTTCGGTAAGGCGAATCCCAGGCCCGTCGGTGCATGGACTCTGCTGGCGCAGCTCGATTTGTTCCTGGTTGCTTGCGCCGAGGCCGCGCAGCGCCTCGATCGAGCTACTACCGCTGAGGAACTGGCACACCTGTTTGTTGCGGAGGCAGCGCGGATCGACTGGCAACATATTCAACTCCGCGGCGGCGCCATGGGTCAGGGGCTGCCCTCCATCTGCAAGGTCGCGGACCGGGCGTACGCGGACTATACGAACCCCCTCAACGAGAAGTTCTTCGGGCTTTACGCTGCTCAAGGGACCTGTGAGCTCGCGGGATTCAAACTCGTGACTGCCCACGTGCAGCAGGATCTATGGGGGCGGTCCGGACGCAGGGCGGTGATCATCGCTGATGCGCTCCGACTGGATGCCGCCTTCGCCATTCGTGATTGCCTCAAGGGGCAGGACGTCGAGGTCCACACGGTGCGAGCGATGCTGCCGACTGTTACCCCGATCGGCATGACTGCCATGTTGCCTTTGGAGGGTGTCCACGTGACACTCGACGTGGAGGCGAACAACCTACACCCGCGAATCAACGGGAAAGACGCTGCCCTGCGATCCAACCGCCTGGCTCTGTTGAAGGAATTCGGCGCCGACTGCCGCGAAATCGAGGAGGTGGAGAACACCCCGGCGCCGTCCGGCGCCTTCGGCAACCTCCTGGTGGTCTTCGGGCACGAAGACGTGGATCATCTCGGTCACGGCAGTGCAGAGACTCTGATCCGGCACGTGGATCGCGAAGTAGACAGGCTGGCGCTGCTCATACGTCGGCTACACCGTTGGGGTTACCCGGAGGTGCATGTCATCACCGACCACGGGTTCATTCTCCTGGACGAGGAAAAGCTTCCGCCGGTGGTGCCCTGCAACAAGGACTGGTGCCATGTCCGCAAGGAACGATTCGCCCTTGTGCCCACCAACGCCGACGTTCCACTGGTCACTTTTCCGTTTGCGTGGGATGCGAATGTGCGAGTTGCGCTCCCGCCCGGCTTGGCCTTCTTCATGGCGGAGAAGTCATTCTCACACGGTGGTGGAGCGCTGCAAGAGATTCTGATTCCGCATCTCGTATCGCGGATGGGCACCCAGGAAAAGCGGGTCGGTGTTGAAGTGATCGTAGCGTCGCCGGAGTTGTCGCGAAGCGCCGTGAAAGTCGTACTCCGGCCGAAGACCGAAACCGGCCCGAGCCAGATGAGCCTTTTCGTCGAGACCGGGCGGACGCTACTTGTTGATGTGTTGCGCGCGACCGCCGGCGAACGAAAGTCCGTGCTGGCAACGGGGCGTCCGAAGGATGTGCGAATCGAAGCAGACAGTGGGGACGTCACCGTGAATCTGTTCTTCCACACCGCGGAGTCCTTCCGGAAAGGCGACGCGCTCGAGCTGGATGTGCGGGACGCGGACACGCTGGAGCAGTTTCCGCCGGGAGGTATCAGACTGACCGCGGGAAGGGATATGTAACGTATGGCTGACCAACCGATTGTCATGGACGAGCTTGACCAGACTGCCAACGAAGTGTTTCCGGGGTTGGTCGTGCGCAAGGACCTGTTGCGGCGGATGCGCAGCGCCTTTGGCGTGCCGGCCTTTGTGATCGAGTTCTTGCTCGGCAAGTACTGTGCGTCGCCGGACGAGGAGACGATCAACGAGGGGCTGGAGTTTGTCCGCGAGACACTGTCCTCGAAATATGTGAAGCCGGATGAGCGGGAGGCGGTCAAGTCGGCGATCAAGCAGCACAACACCTATGAGGTCATCGACAAGATCTCCGTGGAACTTGTGGAGACCCACAACAAATACTGGGCCCGCCTGGCGAACCTCAACCTGGACTACATCAACATCGACGAAAGCGAGGTCCGGAACCACGACCGCCTGCTCATGGGTGGCATCTGGGCCGAGATTTCGCTGCGTTACGACGAGTCGTTCATTTTCAAGGCGCAGAATCGCCCCTTCTTTGTCGACAGCATCCGGCCCATCCAGCTTTCGAACCGCAACATCGAGCAGTTCGTTGAAGCCCGAAAACGATTCAGCCGCAATCAGTGGTTGGATCTACTGATGCGGTCCATGGGGTACGAGCCAAGCCACCCGTACTTCACGCCGCGCCGGAAACTCCACTACATGCTGCGGTTGCTTCCGTTTGTCGAGAAGAACTTCAACTCGGTGGAACTGGGGCCGCGAGGCACCGGCAAGAGCTTCGTCTACCAGCAGATGAGTCCGTATTGCCACCTGATCTCCGGTGGCCAAACCACGACCGCACAGATGTTCGTCAATCTCGCGAGTGGGCAGCGCGGTCTCGTCTGCTTGTGGGATGTGGTCGCGTTTGATGAGGCCGCCGGCATTCGGTTCACCGACAAGACGGGCCTGAACATCATGAAGGGCTACATGGAGGACGGCGTCTTCAGCCGCGGGCGCGATATCATCACTGCGGAAGGATCGGTTGTTTTCGTCGGGAATCTCGACGGCGACATCGAAACGATCGTCCGCACGTCGAACCTCTTCTATCCGATGCCCAAGGAGATGGACACGGCGTTCTATGACCGCATTCATGCCTACATTCCCGGATGGGAGTTCCAGAAGACGCGTGATGACGTTTACACCAACCATTTCGGCCTGGTGACCGACTATCTGGCCGAGGTCTTCAAAGAGATCCGGAAGCGCAGCTACGCAGACTATGCTGAACGCCACTTCCGATTCGGAACGCACCTTGGGGGACGTGACCAGAAAGCCGTCCGCAAGATCGTGTCCGGCCTGGTGAAGCTGCTTCATCCGGATGGGGCCGTGAGCCAGGAGGAATTGCAGGAGTACCTGGCCTACGCCATGGAGATGCGGCGGCGAGTGAAGGAACAGTTGAAGAAGATGGGCGGGCTGGAGTACTGGGATACCAGCTTCTCGTTCATTGAGAAAGAGTCAGGCCAGGAGACGTTCGTGCCGGTACCAGAGATGGGCGGCGGGACGATCATCGCCGAAGGCAACTTGCCGCCAGGCAGCGTCTACACGATCGGAACGGACGCCGAAGACCGGCGGCTCGCGCTGTTCTTGATTCAATCGCAGATGAACCCGGGCTCGGGCCGCATCATCCCGCTCGGCAACCTCTCCAGCAGAATGAAGGAAGCCATCAAGACCGCCGACGCGCATCTCAAGGCGAACCTGAACAACCTGGGCATCGATCGGGACCTCAAGAGCTACGACTTCACGATCCAGGCGATCAACCTGAACCAGGCGAAGGAAGGAGCGGAAACGGCCGTCGCATTTTTCTTGTCCATGGTGTCCGCGATCCTGGGCAAACCGGTGGTTGACCGCACCGTCGTGCTGGGCGAGATGAGCGTGCAGGGCATGCTGTTGAAAGTCAACGCGCTGCCCGAACGGATGCAACTCGCGGTGGAATCGGGTGCCAAGCGAATCTTGATACCGAGCGAAAACAAGCGCGACGTCGCGGACGTGCCAGACGCCGTGCTGACAGCGATCCAATGGCAGTTCTACGATTCGCCTACACGAGCGGCGATTCTTGCGCTGGGGCTGGGTTGAGGCTCACGCCGAGGCGGGCATGGACTTACCGATGATTGAGTTCGTCAAAGGCGACATCCTGGGGGCCGACGCAGAAGCGCTGGTCAACACGGTGAACTGTGCTGGCGTGATGGGCAAGGGCCTTGCGCTTCAGTTCAAGCGGGCATTTCCAGCAAACTTCAACGCCTACGTCACCGCTTGCCATGCCGGCGAGGTCGTGCCGGGTCGCATGTTTGTCTTCGACCTCGGGCGGGCCGCCAGTCCGCGCTACGTATTCAACTTTCCGACGAAACGTCACTGGCGTGACAAATCGCTCATCTCGGATATCCAATCGGGACTGAAAGCCCTCGTTGCCGACGTACGCAGACTGGGAGTACGATCGATCGCCATCCCGCCGCTGGGGTGTGGGCTCGGTGGACTGGATTGGAGCCAGGTCCGGCCGATGGTAGAGCGAGCGTTCTGCGAGGCGCCAGAGGTACGCGTTCTATTCTTCGAGCCGCCCGGTGTGCCAGGGCCGTCTCCAAAATAGGGATGCACTTGCGGTAACAAAAGCCTACCTTACGCGCCTTATGATCGCAGCGTGGCAAAACGACGGCACCTCATGATGGGCCGCTAGCATCTGCCCGAGCTCGTTCCGGGCATTGACTCCAACTCCAGCTCTCTCTGCGGCCGCCAGGAAATGGTCCACTGCGCCGGCCAGGTCGAGTGCGGTGATTTCGTAGCCTTCGCCGGCAAGGATGCGAGCAACGGCCAGGCGCCCGATGCGGAGTGCGAAACCCGGGTCGGACTCCAAGAAGTCCCTCGACGCCCGGCTGAGGGTCTTGGGATCGGTCCGACCAGTCGTCGCAAACCTGAGCGCCAGGTCCAGATGGCCGGTGTCTTTAGCGGCGGCGAACCACCTTCCGGGTTCTCCAGTGGCCTCGGCCAGATCTCTCAGGATTCGCTGGGGATCGACTTCCGGATACTTCTTGGCGATCTGCCGGAAGGTCGCTAGGCCGGTGTTGGCCAGGTTGGCCGTGATGGCGTAGCGCTCATATGCCTCTGCGCGGCGGCCCGCCGCGAGCAGGATCTCCTCACATTCGGCGTCTACGGCCGAGTCCGGGATGTTGAGCCCGCGCGAGGCCTCAGCATAGGTCAGGGCAGCCTCGATCATGCCCTGTGCCCGTAACGCTCGGATTCCGTATCGCCGCCAAGGCCAGATGGGCCGCTGTTTCAACTCAAGGACTGCGAGCAATTCAGCGTGTCGCCCGGCAGCGAGAAGACTCGCGAGGCAAATATCGGTGCCCCTGACGTAATTTCCCGGCCTCGGGTCTGACCACGCAGCCTGTAGCAGCGGCAAGAGTTGGTCAGCCCACTGCGAGGCGATTTCGGCTGATGCGCAGAGTTCGCCCCATGCCTCCTCGATGGGCGACAAGTAGTTGACTCCATCTTCGAGTACGGCCTGCCAGAGACGATCCAGCCACCGGTTCCGCTCCGGACGATCCCCTGGGGCGTTGGCAATAATTGGGATCAACAACTCCAGGGTTCGATTGACGGCAGCACCCAGAGCCCCTGAAGAAGTGTCGATGTGCTCGAATGCCGGCCAGATTCTTTCCGCAAGGCTGACCGCACCCTCGGCTGCCTCCGTCGGTTCCTGACGGGCCATCGACCGGATCTCCGCAGAGGCTTCATTGAGACGCCGAATCGCTAGGCGAGAGCCGCGCCATCCGAAGGCTTTGGCTCGGATGTGCTGCTTGAAGTTCCACCTGTGGCTGACGGCTTCTGTCATTTCCGCATTCTGCTCTTGGGTGCGCGTTTCGCCTTCGGCGACCGTCTTATGATCTTCTCAGGTCGCGTTCGGCAGTGGCCAGGAGTCAGGCATCCAGAGACCCCGTTTCTTGGATCGCCTGCAGTTCGCGGAATATGTCGCCGTGGTGCTGGCTAAGGTATCGCACGATCCGGGCATTCCCGAGGATCTTGCCGAGATATCCTCGCGCGAGAACGAGGTTGAGGACCTCATTCCCGTGGGATTCTTCGAGCAGTTTCAATTCCCGCTGCAACACCTCCATCTCCTTCTGCATTTTGGCTACTTGTTCCGGCGTGAGCCCATCAACGGGCTTGTGCTTCTCGGGCTCCACCAACATCTCAGGCTTAGTGGCGGCCAGCAGTGCCTTCGTATAAGGCACGGAGAAATTGCTGGAGGCCACGAGCAACTCAGCAACCTCGATCTGGCGCATCGGCTTCATCTTCTTCATGACGCCGAAAACCTGGGGCGACATGCGCCGTGTCTTCAGGATCTCCGCGGCTTCCTTGCAGATCCCGTCGAGCAGATCGCGTTTTTGGCGGATGCTTGCCACGTCTACGTTCAGCGCCTTTGCAATGCGATCCTCAGAAAGCCCGTTCTTGATGGCTTTCAATATCATCACGTGCTCTTGGATTGTGGCCAATCGATTGACCCGCTTGTTATAGGTGTAGGCCTCATCGTCGGTGGCTATGAGGCAACGAGCGTGCGCTTGCCCCAGCTCTTTGAGAACTTCCAGGCGCACGTGGCCATCCAAGAGCAGGTAGGTCTCCGTCTTCCCGTTGTGAGGGAACACGATGAGGGGCTCAATGATTCCGACCTCCCGGACGGATGCGAGGATCTGCTGATACTTCTGCGACGCCTTGACGACCGCCTTCAGTTGCTTCGTCGGCAGCAGATTGCACAACGGAACCAAGACACCGCTGGGATCGAAGCCGATTCGCACCTGTTTTGCCATAGTCAGACCCGTTCGCTAGCTGGGAGGCGTTCGGACAAGTAAGCCGGCAGGGTATCCAGGCCTTCGGCGCGAAGCAACGTCAGGAAGTTCTCGTCCTGGAACAACTTCTTGAAGGCCGACACAATGAACAGAAGTTGGTTCTCGGTCAGTCTTGCCTTCTTCACAAAGAGTTTCTGCCGGTCTGCCTCCTGGCGATATGCCCGCACCAGCGTTTCCGCTGACGGCGCACGGTCGCCCTTCCTGTGGGCGCCCGTCTTGAAGCGTTTCCCACTCGTCTTCCGCTGCTCGATGATTCGCCGAACTGTCAGGAGCTTACGGCCGCGAAGAGTTTTGTCCTCGTAGGCATCACACAGCGCCTGCTGGATGCCGGCCTCGTCGGAATCGGCGATCTGCATTGCCACGGACAGAGGGATCCGCCCCTTCTCGACTGCCGACAAGAGACGCTCCTCGCCGTGATCCAGGAGGTGGATCACTCCGATCACATAGCTCTTGACGTGATCGATCTTCTTCGCTATTTCGCTCGAGTTGTAGCCGCGGCTCTTCAGGTTGCTGATTTCGCGGAGCAGTTCAACCGGATTCTGAGCACGACGGGCGAGATTCTCGATCAGGCTCATCAGGAAGCAATCTTCCCTGGTTGCCTCCTCGATGAGAGCAGGAATCTCCGTCTGTCCCAATGCGATGTACGCCTCGAGGCGCCCTTGTCCGCAGACGAGGTCGTACAGCTTGCCGTCGACTGGCTGAGACCGGCGCGCGACAGTGATCGGCTTCTTCAACCCGATGTTGGAGATGTTGGAGACGATGCCCTGAAAGATCAACTTGTTGCGGCTCCTTGGGTTCAGGACGTTGATCTGCTCAATCGGAATCATCTGAACGTCGGGCGCTCTGTCATTCATGCGGCCTCTGGAATCTTTGCACGCCGGGCCATCCCGAAGAAGAAGTCGAGCGTGTTGAATCGGTAGGTGTCCAGGCTCACGCCGTTCTCCTCGGCTAAGGTTAGCTTCTCAATGCTGAGGTCAATGCTCGGGAGAAGGTAGTAGTCGAATGGCTCTCGATTCTCGGCGTCCATCCGGATCGCAATCGTGATGTCGGGTTTCAGCCCTGTGTCGAGCCGAATCAGCCAGCGGAAGGAGCCGGTTTCCGTCTGGCGACAGCGCGAGATGACAATCGATGCCGTGAACTCGCCATTGACCGTCAGGATATCGGTCCCAGCATCAATGACCACCACGCCGCCCAACTGCCGCATTCGCGACACGACGTCGTCAACGACCTTGGGGTACATCAGGCGGAGCTGGCGATTGGTCTCGATGAACCGGTAGTCACGGTCAGGCGTGTATCCGATTAGTTGGTAGGCACGCACCAGACTGCTGAACCGGTGGCGATAGACCGAACTCGACGCCATGCCCTCACTCTCATCAATCAGCAAGCCGGATAGCCGTCCCTCACGTTCGAGGAGCGTCCGCAGGTGATTCAGCAGCTCGTCATTCGAGTAGCGCCGACTGCGCTCCCGGATGATCTCCTGAGCGGCGGCAAAGTCCGCTGGCGGAACGAGGGGCTGGAATACACCATCGGCGCGAATCCACATGTCGGGCGGGTTCACAACGCGCTTCTTCTTGAGCTTGAATGAAACGCGGTTGTAGACGTTGTTGCCGATGTATTTTTCGTTGGTCAGGACCTGGTGCACGGTGCCGCGGGTCCATGGCCGACCCAGGTCAGTGCTGATTCTCCTCTGGTTCAGGAGAGTCGCGATGTCCGTTTCGAGTTTGCCCTCCTTCACGAAGACGTCATACATCCATCTCACCGTCTGAACCTCATCTGGAGGCCCGGGCACGAGGATCACGCGATCGGTCTGAATGCTCTTCTGCTCGCCACGGTTCAGCGTGCCTTTCGGTTCACCTGCCTGATCACGAAGCATCCGGCGGAGCCCGTATCCGGGCGAGCCCCCTTGGCGGAAGCCGAGTTCGATCAATCGGCACTGGCCGATGAAAACCTTGGCAGAGAGTTCACGGCTGTACTCACCTGCCATCGCACGCTTTACCCCTTTGACGATGGTCGAGACCGGGCTACCATCGTTCTCGAACTGCTCGGCGCAGTAATGTACATCGATCTTCGCGCGCCGGCAGATGTACTCATAGTAGGCGCTCTCATCGGCATCCTGAAAGCGCCCCCAGCGGCTCACGTCGTAGACAAGAATCACGCGGAAATCAGCCTGGCCACTCTCCACATCCTGGATCAATTGCTTGAGTGCATCCCGGCCGTCGATCCTCAGACCGCTTTTCCCCGCGTCCGCGTAGGTTCGGACGATGGCCATCCCACGCCGCGCGGCGTATTCGCGGATGATCTCGCTCTGGTTCTCGGTCGAATACTGTTGGTGCTCGGTCGACATGCGCACGTACTCAGCGGCACGGATCGTATCCGTGGCTTCGTGAGACGACGATGGTGTTGGCGGTGGCCCCTTTGTGTCCATTGCTGCCAGTCGCCTGCAAGCGTGGGCTCGTGGTCAAGGGGGAGTGGAAGCATGCCCGACGCGGTTGTCGCGACCTGACTCAGATTTCTCCTTCACCGAAAGGCCGAGTTTTCGCAGGGCACCCTTCATCGCCCAACGCTGCATGTCCGGACTAATACCTGTTATACGGTGATTTGTGCGATGAATCCAAAGGGTTGTTCCTACCGCTTCCTCGGCATGAACAGCTCGGCTCGAATCCCTTAACTACTTTCTGGCGCAAAAATCAGTTTAGGCGAAAGGGAGCCGAGGTGGCCTGGGTCGAAGCACCTCTGAAAATACGAGAACCCCGGCGCTGTAGTCCGCCGAGGTTCTAAAATGAGGTTTTAAGAGCC
>JADLBG010000150.1 GCA_020847895.1 Bryobacterales bacterium | reverse complement strand
GGCTATAACCCATCGATGCCAATAGTTCGCCGACCAGGCGATGGCTAATCGGGTGTCCCCCATCCCGCAAGGCTTCGGCCAGTTGACGTGTACTCTTGCAGGTCCAGCGAAGCGGCGACATCGGATCACCACGCGTGTCCGGATCAACCAGCCGATCCAGTTCCCCCAGGATTTGCGGATCGCGCCCGACCAAGGGCTTGCGCCCGGCGCCAGACTTGCGGGAACGCCCCAGCGGTACACCTGGAATGCGTCCTACAGGTTCCCAAAAGTGTACCATCTTCTTCACCTGAGGGTTGATGCAACTGGTACTCTTGGCCGTGGCTTCCAGTGAGTGGAGTCGACCACGGCTGAAAAGGCGACAGAGTGGAATATTCTCAAACGAATGGGTCACTTCCTGAGCATCAGAACAGAGCAGAACGTAGGAAATGCCGTCCCAAAGGAAGACGTGGCGGGAAGGGCGGGCGAAGAAAAAGTGGGCTGACAGACCGCGCAGATTCACGCAGGTTGCGCGGTTTCACTCAGGGAGGTTTGTGACCAATGATGTTGGGCAATGCGGCCCAATGACAATGAGCACGGCCTCAGCGTCTGTTATCTTTTCGAGGATTTGCGGCAGGTAATCGGCACCGTCGGCCCCAACCGTAGGCCGCCGCATCGATGGTGCCTCAGCCGTTGTGGCCCAAGGTGGCAGGACTCTGGTATCTCTGCATTGCCTTGGGCTTCGTCCTGCTCGGCATACGCGCCATGCTGGCCGGCGCGCCGATTTGGACAGTCATCCTGGGCTGGGTGATCGCGGCCGGCTTCTTTGCCATGACTTTCCTGGAACAACAGGAGCGGAAGCGCTGAACGGGCAACCCCTGGCTGGTCTCGGCGCTACGGCGGATCGGCAGGGATCGAAAAAGCACCCGGCGGGCATGAGGACGGTTGCCTCCTGTCCCGCCGGGCGCCCGGTATTGGCTCCGCGCACGAGCGCGCGGTCAGGCCTTCCGGTCAAGCGCGAAGTAGGGCTTGTTGGTTTTCCACGCCCCTCGCGTAAAGTCGGGGAAGTCGATTGCCTTGGCGTTGCCCGCGATGGATTGCGCGGACAAGGGCACAACCACGCTCATCAGGAGCCCATCCTCGAACGACAGCGGCAGCGGAGTCCTGTTGCGCACGGCTTCGAAGAACTTGTAGATCATCAAAGGGTCGGTGCCCCCGTGCCCGGCCGCCAGTTGGTCCTTTCCGTTCTTCGGATCCGCCATGGGCTTCCACGCCATAGGCGTGTGGAGGTCCCACGGTGTGGCGATGATCACCACGTCTACATCCTTGCGGTCGAGCAATCGTTTGTATGCCTCGGTCGAACCGGTGTAGGTCTGTGCTTTGGGCCGTCCCGCCGATTGCAGGAGATCCTGCGACTTTGCGGAAGCCTCCGGCCGGACGTCGCACAGGGCCGTCACGTGGGCCCAATCAATCCTGAGTACCCGCCCCAACAGGCTGGATCCCCTGTTTCCGTTACCGATGATGCCGACCCGTACCGGATTGTCCCCGGCCGCAGTGGCCGGGAGAGCAGCGGCGGCGGCAACCGTGGATGCTTTCAGAAATTCGCGCCGGCGTAGCATGATGGGCTCCTCCGACTGCCGAGTCTAACGGCATACGGGATTTCTATCAAGAAGAAAGTTTTATAAGTGCATTTTTCTTGACAGACCGCCGCGCCGCCTCCGTCGTGGAAATTTCTATTTCAGAATTTTCTCATTGACTTCCCTGCCCTGCCTCCGTAGCATGGACAAAACGGAACTCATGAGCTACGTCACCACGCAACGCGAGCGCGACAAAGCGGTCATCCTCAGCGTTGTGCGCAGTTTCGGGCCGGTCTCGCAGGTCGACATCCGTCACCTGACGCATCTTCGCGCCAGTTCCATCTCGCAACTGGTCAATGAACTGCTCGAGGAAGGCCGTCTGAAGATCAGCGGGCGCAACGACAACCCCACGGGACGCAAGCAGATTCTGCTGGGCATCAACGAAGAGCAGGGATTTCTACTGGGTATCGAGTTCGACTCTGAATTTGTTGTGGCGGGCGCGATGGACCTGACTCCGCGCATTCGCAGCCTGGCAAAGCAGCCGGCGATCCGCGACAAAGGCGTCTCCGGCCTGGTGGAGCAACTGAAGCGGTGCGCCCGCCGCGCACTGGAACAGGCGAGGATTCCGCCGCGCCGCCTGCGCTGGTATCGGCATTGCGGATGTCGGGCTGGTCAATCGCCGCGCCGGGACATCCGTAATGTCGTCACAGCTTGAATTCTGGCGCGATGTGCCATTGGTCCGGTTATTCGAGGAAGAATTTCATGTCCCGGTCTTTCTCGAAAACGCCACCCGCTGCCGCGCCAGCGCCGAACGCATCCTGGGCGCGGGCGAATCGAGCGGCGACATGATTTACGTCGAATACGGCGCGGGAATCGGCGCGGCTATCTTTTCGGGCGGTAGGGTCCTGGAAGGACGGCACACGAGCGCGGGCGAGTTCGGCCACACTCGGGCGGGCGCGGCCGGCACGGCATGCAAATGCGGAAGCTTCGGATGCCTGGAGGCAGTGGCCGGAAGCCCCGCGCTGGCGAGCCGGCTTCGCGAAATCCTCCG
>JADLBG010000149.1 GCA_020847895.1 Bryobacterales bacterium | reverse complement strand
TTTCGGCTCCCGCAAGAAGATCTTCAACGTCCACTTCCGCAACATCCGCGGACACCGCGATGACTTCGTCGAGACCTATCCCGACGAAGGCGACATCGATTTCGTCGAAGCCATCAAAGTCTACCGCGAAGTGGATTACCCCTACATGCTCATGCCCGACCATGTGCCCCACCATCCCGATGATCCCGGCGGCGATCAGGCCTTCGCCTTCTGCTACGGCTACATCCGCGCCCTCATTCAAGCCTCCAACCGGCTTGTCTGAAGCCCGCAAAGGGGCCGCCGCCCCTCAAGCCCCGTGAGGACTCGCAATGTGGGCCCGGCGGCGAGCCTCCGTTTTGCGGGCGAGTTCCTTAGTAGCTCGCACAGGGCCCGTCGGCCCACCAGTGTAGGAGGGAACTCACGAATTTACCGGCCGGCGAGGCTCCGTTGTGCGAGCGAGTTCCTTAGTAGATGGAAGAAAAATATGCGCTTTCTCTTGACGCGCGCCGCGGCGCAGAGAGAAAATATCCCATCAGTTCGATCAAATGTTCCTTCTTCGGAGTGCTCCGGCCGCCCTCGGGTGAGTCCCGCCTCCGTGGGGAACGGTGTAGTCTAGTAGGAGAATTACGTAGTGAGAGAAAAAGGTGTAGTCAAGTGGTTTAACGCCGCCAAGGGGTACGGTTTCATCCAGCGGTCCACCGGTGAAGATGTGTTTGTTCATTACTCCGCCATACAGATGAACGGCTACCGGACGCTCGACCAGGGATCGGAAGTGGAATTCGAGGTCAAGACCGGTCCAAAAGGCCTGCAAGCCGAAAACGTCAATCGCCCTTCCTGACAGGAAGGGCTGACGCAATCCACTTTTTTTCAGGCCGCCCGTCAAAGGCGGCCTTTCGCGTCTTAGACCGAACCAGACAATGCCGGACGAATCCAACTCTGTTCGGAATGACATCCTCAACTTCCTGGTGGCCGGACTCACGGCCGCCCCCCTGATTTTCCTTGCCGTCTACTACCCCGACATGCCCGCCCGCGTCCCCGTGCATTGGAACATCCACGGAGCCGCCGATCGCTGGGCCGCCAAAAGCTTCCTCGCCGTCTTCTTCGCCCCCATTCTCTCCGTCCTCCTCCAAATCATGCTCGCGCTGCTCACCACAGACCTTGCAAATGCCGGCAGCGCCGTCCAGGGCTCTCACCCGGCATCCAACTACAAACGTGCCGGCCTCCAGGCAAACCTCAGCCTCATGCAACCCCTCCGCCTCCTTCTTGCCGCCATGCTCTTTGTAATCGCCTTCCTCCAACCGCTCGGTTCCTCCGCCCCCCACGCCCTGCAATGGGCCTCGCTCCTCCTCCTCGCCTTCGTGGCTGCCTTGCTACTGGTGGCCGTGGTAGGCGTCGTCAAAATAATCCGCCTCCAGCGTAAATGGGAATCCGCCGCCCCCTCCCTGGAGCCCGAATTCCAGCCGCAAAACTGGCGCTGGGGAGCCTTCTACTATAACCCCGATGACCCGAATTTCCTCGTCCACAAACGCCTCGGTGCAGGCTTCACCCTCAACTTCGCCCACCCCAGGGCAATGCTCCACGCCCTCCTCTTGATCGCCATCGTCGCCTTCACGTTTGTTGCCGCCGCAAACATCTAAACCCTTTCCCCTACGCAAACAACCCCGTCACTCCGTACGCCAACCCCACCCCCAGCGCAGCCCCCGCCGCCACATCGCTCAAAAAGTGCATCCCCAGCAGGATGCGCGATGCCGCGACGCTGATGGCGCAAAACAGCAGCCCCGGCGTCAGGAACGGATAGAAGTGCCCAAACACCCCCGCCACCGCGAATGCCGTCATCGTATGCCCCGAAGGAAACGAAAACTGGTCCGGCGGCAGCAGCGTCGCCCAGCAGTGCGGTTCAATCTGACACGGCCGCTTCCTCCCCGTCAACCGCTTCAACCCTAGAAACAGTGCGATCGACATGCCCGCCGCTATCCCCGCCGATGCCACCGCGGCCACCCGCCGCTCCCCTCCGAACAGCAGGATCGCCACCCCCATCAGGCACCACAGCCACCCGTCGCCCCCGCGCGTCGCCGAGATCATCCACAGCCGCATCCATCTCGGAGCCGGCCAGCGGTGCACACGCCGCATCAGCGAATGATCGCCCGCGGAAATGAACGTGAAAAACGCCATTCGATTCTACTCCCAGGGTAGCCCGTTTCCATTGAAAAGCCACCGCCGTTACATCTTCGTGAACCTGCTGCAAAACATTGATGACACACTATGTTTTACTCCTGAACCCATATCCCGTTTTGCTAGAGTGGCAGGGGGGCGTCTCGAAAGCTCTCGTCATGGCTGAGATCAGAAACATCGACTTCGTCTTCTTCGACGCCGGAGGCGGCCACCGCGCCGCCGCCAACGCCCTCAAGACCGTCATCGATCAGCAGCAGCGCCCCTGGGCCATCCGCATGGTCAACTTCCAGGAGGTCCTCGACGAGCTCGACATCTTCCGCAAAATCGCCGGCATCCGCCTCCAGGATGTCTACAACCTCATCCTCAAGAAAGGCTGGACCCTCGGCTCCCCGCAAGCGCTGGTCTTCATGCACTGGCTCATCCGCCTCTACCACCCCGCCCAAGTCCGCGTGCTCGAAAGATTCTGGTCCGCCTCCCGCCCCCATCTCGTCGTCTCCCTCATCCCCAACTTCCCCCGCGCCCTCTACCGGAGCCTCCACTCCGTCCATCCCCATACCCCCCTGGTCACCATCCTCACCGACTTCGCCGATTACCCCCCTCACTTCTGGATCGAGCCCCGCCAGCAGCAATACCTCATCTGCGGATCCGAAAAAGCCTGCCGCCAGGCTCAAACCATGGGCTATGGCAGCGACCGCGTCTTTCGCGTCTCCGGCATGATCCTCCATCCGCGCTTCTATGCGCCCCTCACCCTCGACAAGCAGGCGGAACGCCGCAAACTCGGCCTCGATCCCGCCCGCCCCACCGGCCTCCTCCTCTTCGGCGGCCAGGGTTCGCCCGTCATGCGCTCCATCCTCGGACGCCTCGAAAAAGCCGAAACCCGCGCCCAGTTCATCGCCGTCTGCGGCAAAAACGAAAAACTCCGCGCCCAACTCTCCGCCCGCCGCTGGAGCATGCCCGTTTTCGTCGAAGGCTTCACCTCCGAAATCCCCTATTACATGCGCCTCTCTGATTTCTTCATCGGCAAGCCCGGCCCCGGCAGCATCAGCGAAGCCATCGCCATGCATCTGCCCGTCATCGTCGAGCGCAACGCCTGGACCCTCCCCCAGGAACGCTACAACGCCCAGTGGGTCGAGGAGATGGAGGTGGGCCTCGTGTTGAACAACTTCAATCGCATCGCCCCCGCCGTCGAACAATTGCTCGCCGAAGGCCGCCTCGAGCGCTACGGGAACAACACCGCGCGCCTGGAAAACCGCGCCGTCTTCGAAATCCCACAGATTCTCGAAAAACTACTCACCTTGGAGCCCGAAAGAATTGGAACAAGTCACTCTCAAACACACTGATCTCACCGTTTCCCGCGCCGTCCTCGGCACAATGACCTTTGGCGGACAGGCCGATGAAGCCCTCTCCTGCCGCATCCTCGACACGGCCCTCGATTCCGGTATCAATTTCGTCGATACCGCCAATTCCTACAACAAGGGCCTCAGTGAGGAGATCCTCGGCAGAGCCCTTCAGGGCCGGCGCCACCGCGTCATCCTCGCCACCAAAGTGTTCAACAAAATGGGCGAAGCCCCCGAAGACCGCGGCCTCTCCAAAACAGCCATCTTCCGCGCCATCGAAGACTCCCTCCGCCGCCTCCGCACGGATTACGTCGACGTCTATTACCTCCATCAACCCGATTGGTCCGTCCCCCTCGAAGAATCCCTCGATGCCATGGACCAACTCGTCAGGCAGGGCAAGATCCGCCATCCGGCCAGTTCCAACTACGCCGCCTGGCAGGTGGCCCGCATGCAGGCGCTCGCTGAAAAGCGCGGCTACCGTCCCGCCGTCATCACCCAGCCCCTGTACAACCTGCTCGCCCGCGGCATCGAACAGGAATACCTCGCCATGGCCAGGGAATACGGCATCTCCACCGTCGTCTATAACCCCCTCGCCGGCGGTCTCCTCACCGGAAAGCACAAACGCGATACCTACACCCCCGGCACAAGATTCGACAACAACCGCATGTATCAGGACCGCTACTGGCATGACAGCATGTTCGACGCCGTCGAAGCCCTCGAAAAAATCGCCGCCCGGGAAGGCCGCTCCATCATCAGCCTCGCCCTCAACTGGCTGTTCCGCCACACGCCCGCCGATTGCGTCATCCTCGGAGCCACCAGCGTCGAACAACTCACCGCCAACCTGAAGGCGCTCGAAGGCGGACCCCTCTCCGAAAATGCTCTGCGCGCCGCCGGCCTCGTCTGGGAAACTCTCAAGGGACCCACCCCGCTGTACAACCGGTGATACCATATCCCAGTCGAGCTATGCTCTCCCGGAGCGTCCGTTTCGTTCTCTTTGCCGCGGTATTCCTCTATGCGCAATCGCCGCCAAAGGACCCCATGCGCCCCGACCCCAACATGCCGCGGCCCATCCCCGCCCGCGACACCGTTTGGATCGAGGAGATGACCTGGCTCGAAGTCCGCGACGCCCTCAAAGCCGGCAAAACCACGGTCATCATCCCCACCGGCGGCGTCGAGCAGAACGGACCCTACCTCGCCGCCGGCAAACACAACTACGTCCTGCGCGCCACCGCCCCCGCTATCGCGCGCAAACTCGGCAACGCCCTCGTCGCCCCCATCGTCCCGTTCGTCCCCGAAGGCGGCATCCAGCCGCCCTCCGGGCACATGCTCTATCCCTCCACCATCAGCGTCCGCGAGGATACCTTCGAACGCCTCCTTACCGACATCGCCGAAAGCCTCCGCGCTCACGGCTTCCGCCATATCATCCTCATCGGGGACAGCGGCGGAAACGTCAGGGGGATGGCCAACGTCGCCAATCGTCTCTCGAAACTCTGGGCCCGCCGCGGTGCCACCATCCATCACATCCCCGAATACTACGATTACCCCGCCGTCAAAGCCTGGCTCGAAAAACAGGGCATCCACCAGACTGACGAAGGCCTCCACGACGACCTCGCCATCACCGCCCAGATGATGGCCGTCGAACCCGTCACCGTCCGCATGCGCGAGCGCATGACCACCGGCAAGTTCTCCATCAACGGCGTGAACCTCGCTCCCCCGGAGAAGACCATCGCCCTCGGCCGCCGCATCGTCGACTTCCGCGCCGATATGACCGCCGCGGCCATCCGCAAGGTCCTGCGATAGATCGGTTGCCCGTGATCCGCGGGGCTACCAGATCCACGACGATCCGCCTGCCTATCGCCGGCATCGAAGGGACTGCTCCATCAGGCTCTGGAGCGCGAACGGAAGGCAGGATAGATTGTCTTCAGGCTCGCTTCGGCTGCGCCACACCCCCCGGGACCATCATCCGCGCCACCCTCTCCGAAGTCGCCGCCCTCCCACCCGCGCGCCGCGCCACGCGCGCCGGCCCGGCCCAGTCCCTGCGCTATGAATAACCGCTGACGAGAGAGTGCACATGTTCCGCTATCATTTTGGGAGGAGCGCCCAATGAGCAGCCTCGCGCATTCACTGGTGACCTGGTCGAAATTTCTCCGGTTGCCGGAGCGCCCGGAAACTGCGAAGAGATACGAACTCCATGATGGCGAGGTCGTTGTCGTGCCGCCTGCAAGGCCGATTCCCATCAAGCTGCAAAAGACGATTGAGCGTCTGCTCGAAGCCCACGCTCGGTGACCACGGAGTGGTCGCGACCGAATTCCCTTACCGCCCGGTGGTCAACCTGCAATTCTGGTTCGCGGCCGTTGCCTATGTCCCGCAAAGCGATTGGGACGCAATGCCGCCCAATGACTACCCCGTATACTCTCCCCCGCTCGTCATAGAAGTCCTCTCGCCGTCCAACACGCCCGCCAAGATCAACCGCCAGCGCATCATCGCCATGTCCGCCGGCACTCAGGAATTCTGGGTCGTGGACCCGGACAATCGGACTGTCCAAATCACCGATCAACGAGGAACTAACGTCTACGAGTGCGGGAGCATAATTCCCCTCACCCTGTTCGGCGGGACCGGCCTTGCCGTGGATGCAATCTTTTCACAATAAGATAAGGCTGCCCCAGTCCTCCTCACCCTAACGAAACTCGCAGGTCACAACATCCACCGTATCGTTGAATAATCTCTGCGGGTTCCGCGCCTCAGCGAGACACCTTTGGCAGCATCAATAACGGGAAGGGAAGACTCATGGTGCGCCCGGAGTGATTCGAACACCCGACCTTCTGGTTCGTAGCCAGACGCTCTATCCAACTGAGCTACGGGCGCAAAAAGCGACCCCTTCAGGCTATCACGATTCCCTCAAGTGAATCAATTTCTCCGCCCCCCGGCTTATTCCACCTCACGCAGTGCTTGAAGCACCTGCCCCGCGTGCCCCGCCGGCTTCACCTTCGAAAATATCCTCTTCACCCTTCCGTCTTTCCCCACCACGAACGTCGTCCGCTCCACCCCCATGTACTTCTTCCCGTACATGCTCTTCTCCACCCACACCCCATACGCCTCCGCCGCCTTGTGCTCCACATCGCACAACAGCGTGAACGGCAAATTGTACTTCTTCTTGAATTTCGCCTGCGCCCGCGGTTCGTCCGGCGAGATCCCCAACACCACCGCGTCCACCCCTCCAAAGTCCGGAAAACTGTCCCGGAATTCGCACGCTTCCATCGTGCACCCCGGCGTGTCCGCCTTCGGATACCAGTACAGCACCACATTCCGCCCCTTCAAGCTCGAAAGCTGGAACGGCGTCCCCTCATCCGTCAACAGCTCAAATGCCGGTGCGTTGTCGCCTTCCTTCAGTGCCATATCGTGTGAGACTACTCCACCACCACCTTGGCGCCTTTGTGTGGCGTCTCTTTCGACAACTCTCCAATCCGCCGGTCGATCATTTCGCGAATTCCCTTCAAGAACTCGATCCGCGCGTTCCGGAAATGCTTCCGGACCTCTTCATCCGGCCCCAACCGCTTGAACATATCCGAAATCACCGGCCCCGCTCCCATGCACGCACAGCCGGTCTGCGGCCGTCCGCCGCAGGTTTCCGTTGTTGTCTTCTCTTCCGTCATGCTGCATTCTCCTTGAGCACTATCGTCAATACCCCATTATCCAGCCGCGCGCGCACCGGCGCCAGCGCCGCCATCGTCGTCGGCAGCCCGATGTGCCGCCGCAAACTCCCAATCTCCACCACCAACTCATCGTCTTTCTTGAACAGCCCGATCTCCTTCTTCTCCGTAAACGGCATCTGGAGCCGTACCTCGTAATGATCTTCCTCTTTGGTGAACGTGTACGGGCGCTCCGTCCTCACCAGCGCCGCCGGATCTTCCCCGTTCGGATAAAGCATCTCCGCCAGTTCCTCCAGCCGCCCCACGCCCAGCATCTCGCTCGGGAAAAGTTCCACGCGCTTCACCGGCACCGGCGCGAAATACGAATCCATGATCCGCAGAATCTTCTGCTGCGACTCTCGCCAATTCCGGAAATACTCATCGCTCACCCGCTCCGGCAGCAGCCGGTTCGCCACAATCGTATCCACCGTCAGCCCGTGCAGCGAAAAGTAGACGAACGCCCGCTGCGTCTCCCGCAGCACCATCTGCTCCGCGTTGGTAATCAGCCGCACGCTCGTCGTCCGCGGGTCTTCCAATACCTCGCCTATCCCTTCCAGCTTCGCGAACAGGTCCTGTATATTCCGGAAATACGTATCCGGCGGCAACTCCACCGGCGACACCCGGTTCGCGATCGGCCGCACCGCCTTCAACAGGCTCCGCTGGAACGGAAAGATGTGCTTCATGTACCAGTCCAGCGTGTTCGGCATGCTCACAAACCGGATCGACTCCGCCGTCGGCGCGCAATCGAGCACCACCACATCGTACGATTGATTCCGCCGGTACTCGTTCACGTACAGCATCGCGCTCAACTCTTCCATCCCCGGAAGAATCGCCAACTCCTCCGCCTCCACGTTGTTGACGCCCGTCGTCCGCAGCACCGCGATCACATACGAAGAGATCTCCTTCCAATGCCGCTTGATCTCTTTTTGGATATTCACCTCGAGCAGCGACAGGTTCTCCCGCAACTCCAGCGGATCCGCCGTCCGCCCATGAAACAGATCCCCTCCCAAATCGAAACTGTCCGCCAGGCTGTGCGCCGGGTCCACGCTCATCACCAGCGTCCGGTATCCCATCTTCGCCAGCCGCGTCCCCGTTGCCGCCGCCAGGCTCGTCTTCCCCACTCCCCCCTTCCCGCTGAACAGTAGTATCCGCATACTCTATTGACGCTCCCAACCGATTTCCCGCTTCAATTCCACCGGCAGCCGCTCCAAATCCTTTGCCGTGTCGATATCGAACCACGGCGCACCCACCTGCACCGCCAACCCGCACCGCAGCGCCCCCGCCACCGTGTCCGCCAGCGCATGCGCCGTCGACCACCTCACCCCATCGAACATGCCCGCCCTCACCCTCCGGCAGCAGATCGCATAATAGCCCCCGTCTTCCGCCGGACCCAGCGCTACGTCCGCCTCACTCCGCAGCAGATCCCGCAACCGCCCGGCAGGCAGTCCCGTCGTGTCGCTCCCCACAATCATCGCCTTCGGCCGTCCTTTCGCCAATGCTTCCTCCAGCGCTGCAAACATCCGCTCGCCCAGGTCTCCACTCGCTTGCAATCTCCGCGGAGCCGCCTCCGGCCATGCCGTTGTTTCCTCGTCTGTGCACAACTCCCGGTCCGCCTCTCCCAACTCGCCCAGCCTGCCCCACATCTCCCCCACCAGCGCCTCATGCACTTTCGCCGCCTGTTCCCCGTCAAGTGGCGGCATCAGGCGTGTCTTTACTTTCCCCGCTACCGGAGCCTTCGCAAACAACAGAATCACCGGCCTCCCCACGCCTTCCACTTGCTTAAAATCCTTTCACAACCGTATCTTTCCGTCAGCCTACCACGTCTCCTTGCTACGCTTGCTTCACGTTTTCGTGTAGAATGAATATTCGGCTATTCGCCATCACAGGAGAAACTGGTTCCCCATGATGAAAATGATCGCTCCCGTTGGTATCGCGGCCGCTTTGTTGGCGGCCAATCTGTTGTTTGGCTTCCAGAAGGACGACGCCGCCAAGGGTGACGCCGCCAAGGGTAAAGAAACCTTCGAGCAATGCAGCGTCTGCCACAACGCCGACAGCACCGAGAAGAAAATGGGCCCCGGGCTCAAAGGCCTTTTCAAACACGAGAAACTCACCAATGGCAAGCCCGTCAACGAAGCCAATGTCCGCGCTATCATCAATGCCGGCGGAAACGGCATGCCCGCCTATGAAAGCATCCTCAGCGATGAGGAAAAAAACGACGTCATCGCCTACCTCAAGACTCTCTAATTCCACCACTTTCCAAACCTTCTCATCTCCAGGGGCAGGTTGAGATTCGCCTTCCGGAAGTGTTACATTGGAAGACGTCCGGCCTCCCTCTCCTAGCGTCCCCATCGTCTAGCCCGGCCTAGGACACCGCCCTTTCACGGCGATAACGCGGGTTCGAATCCCGCTGGGGACGCCATCTTCCCTCTTTACAAACCATTACATTCCCAAGTAACCACGCGTTTCTCCGCCGCGCCTATCTACACAGAAGGCCTTCGCTCCCGCCCGTGAAAACATCGGCCTTCCAAAATCACCATGCGTCACCATTGGGTATTCGTGTGTCTCCTTGCCGCGGCGCCCCCTTCCCTCGCCCAGCGGGCGGAAATCCGCACTGCCCCCACCTGGAAAATGCCTGCCCAAGTCGATTCCAACAGCCCCGCATTCTGGCGTGACGGCACACTCCACCTCATCAACTCCATCGGTAGTTCCCTTATCAGCCACGGCAGCGATCCGTTCTCTCTCTCCACTCCCCAACCCGTTCACATCAACTCGGATACCCACTTCCCCATGTGGATCGAAGCCGTCTGGCAGGACCCGAACGGACCCCTCTACGCCTGGTATCACCACGAACCCCCCGGCCTCTGCCCCAACTCCAAACTCACCGCCCCCGAAATCGGAGCCCTCGTCTCCACCGATGGCGGCAACTCCTTCACCGACCTCGGCATCGTCCTATCCGCCCCCGACCCCATCGACTGCTCCGCGCAAAACGGATTCTTCGGCGGCGGCCATGGCGATTTCTCCGTAATTCCCGATCGCGAAGGAGCCTATCTCTACTTCTTATTCGATAACTACGGCGGCGATGTCTCCACCCAAGGCGTCGCCATCGCCCGTATGAGCCTCGACTACCGCGCCAACCCCGTCGGAGCCGTCTGGAAATACTATAACGGCGATTGGACCGAACCCGGCCTCGGCGGCCATCTCACCCCCATCTTCCCCGCCGCCGTAGCCTGGCAGCGCCCCGACGCCAACTCCTTCTGGGGCCCCTCCATCCACTGGAATTCCTACCTCGAATCCTACGTCATCCTCATGAGCCACTCCTGCTGCTCCCCCAATTGGCCCCAGGAAGGCATCTACGTCACTTTCAACCCCGATCTCTCCAACCCCGCCGGCTGGTCCCCGCCCGGCAAAATCCTCGGCAAAGTCGATTACGATGCCGGCTTCTACCCCCAGGTCCTCGGCATCAATCCAGGCGAAACCGACACCCTCGCCGGCCCCATCGCCCGTCTCTACGTCCACGGCCGCTCCGATTGGGAAATCCTCTTCTGGAAAGACACCCCGCCCCCCTACACCCAACCCGACCCCAACCCCGGCCTCGAACAGGACGCAATCTTCTTAAGCTCTGCGCCCTCCGCGCCTGCGAGGTCCAAAAAAAGGGCCGGCCCCCGAAGGAACCAGCCCCCAAACCAAACCAGCGCCCGGCCCTAAGCCGTCCGCGCCACTTCACTCTTATCGCTGATTGCCGCCTGCGCCGCCGCCAACCGCGCGATCGGCACGCGATACGGCGAGCAGCTCACGTAATTCATCCCCACCCGGAAACAGAACTCCACCGAACTCGGCTCCCCGCCGTGCTCGCCGCAGATCCCGATCTCCAGGTCCGGACGCGTCGCCCGCCCGTTCTCTACTCCATACTTCACCAGCTTGCCCACGCCCTCTTGATCGAGCACCGCAAACGGGTCCGCCTTGAAAATCTTCTTCTCCTGGTAATCCTTCGAAAAGCTCGCGTAATCGTCGCGCGACAAGCCCATCGTCGTCTGCGTCAAATCGTTCGTTCCGAAGCTGAAGAACTCCGCCTCCGTCGCCACCCGGTCCGCCGTCAGCGCCGCCCGCGGAATCTCGATCATCGTCCCGATCATGTACTCCTGGTCCTGCATCCCGGCCTTCCCCAGCACCTCGTCGGCCACCTTCTTCACAATGCTCTTCTGATTCTGCAACTCCTCCACCCCGCCGATCAGCGGGATCATCACCTCGGGAATCACCTTCACGCCCTTCTTGGCCACCTGCGCCACCGCCTCGAAGATCGCCCGCGCCTGCATCTCCGTGATCTCCGGATACGTGATCCCCAGCCGGCACCCGCGGTGCCCCAGCATCGGGTTGAACTCGTGCAACTGTTACACGCGCTTCAGCAATTCCGGCAGGCCCTTCTTCAACTCGCCCACCGTCATCCGGTAGCGCGCCGCCATTTCCTTCTTCGTCTTTACGTCCGCATG
>JADLBG010000148.1 GCA_020847895.1 Bryobacterales bacterium | reverse complement strand
CTATCAACCAGACGAATGCGGCTCCCCAGAAATCCGGCGGGGGCGGCGGAAAGACCGCCCTGATTCTGGCCCTGCTCGGGGGAGCGGGCGCGGCCGTTGCTCTGGGGGTGAGCCGCGGCGGAGGGGGAAATTCCCCGAACCCAGCCCAGCCTCCCACGACACCCGCCGGAACATCCATTACCCCAGGCGGGTCGACGTTTGGTCCGCCGAAATAGCAGCGGGAAACGGACACGAACGGAATGAGGAATTTTTTTACGAAGACGCTGCCGTGGGTCTGGCTTGCCGTTGCCGCGCCCGCGATGGGGCAGATGACGATTAGCGCCCCGGCCACTCTGCCCGTGGCGATGGTAAACCGGGCGTACAGCCAGGCATTCGTTGTCAGCAACGCCACCGGCGCCTCCACGTGGACTATGGACTCGCCGAATAACCTCCTGCCGCCCGGGCTGTCTCTGAGTACAGGAGGGGTGTTGAGCGGTACTCCACTCAGCACGATCGGAAGTTCCTTCACCGTGACGGTGAGGGCGACGGACACCACTGCCGCGTACACCACGAAAACCTACACACTCACGGTCCTGCCTGAGTTGCAGATCACCAACGCCACATTGCCTGACGGCGTGGTGAACACCGTGTACTCCCTCACCATGGCCGCTACCGGCGGCTCGAACAGCTTTCAATGGAGCGCCACCGGGTTGCCCGCTTCCCTCGCCATCGGCCCTACTACGGGCATTATCAGCGGCACCCAAACGACCCCGGTCAGTGCCCCCGTCACCATCACCGTTCAGGACACTGTGAACCCGCAGTTCACCGCCAACAAGAACTTCACGCTCACCATCACCGGATCCGGTCCGCCGCCCACAATCGGCGCCGGTGCGACTCTGCCCGCGGCTACCCAAAACCGCGGCTACAGCTTCCCGGCAGCCAATTTCCAGGTGACCGGGGGCACCGCGCCTTACACCTTTTCGGTCGATCCACCGACCTCGCCGCCGGCCGGAATTACCCTCGACTCCACGGGGCTTCTGAGCGGCATCCCCACCGGTATCGGCACGAGCAACTTTACCGTTCGAGTCCGGGACGCCGCTTTCCTGATTGCCACGAAGCTGTTCACCCTCACGGTGAACGGGCCGCCCTCCATCGGCACCACAGCCATACCCTCCGGCACGGTGGGGAGCCCGTATCCATCCACCACGCTCACAGCGGCCGGCGGGACCGCTCCACTGGCGTGGTCAATGACGGGAGCGCCCGCGTGGCTCTCGCTCAATACGAACACCGGCGTTCTCTCCGGGACTCCGGATGCACCCGTCAACACCAACATCAACGTGACGGTCACGGATGCCAACGGCGGGACGGGCACGAAGCAACTCGCCCTGGTTGTCGCGGGGGGACTCACCATCACCACATCGAGCCTGCCGCCGTGGACGGCGGGGATGCCGTATACGCAGACGCTCGCCTCCAGCGGGGGCTCAGGCTCCGTCACATGGGCACTGCAAGCGGGGAGCACTCCTCCGGCGAGTTTGGGCCTGTCATCCGCTGGAGTTCTCTCCGGAACGCCCGCGGCCGCCGGGACCACCAGTTTTACCGTTCAGGCGACTGACGCCGCCCCCACAACGGTAACGAAGACGCTGACCCTCACCATCAACGCGGCCCCGGCCATTTCAACGTCCAGTCTCGCCGGGGGAGCCCTGAATGTGGCCTACGGCAGCACGACGCTCACCGCCACCGGAGGCACGGCTCCGCTGGTCTGGTCGGCGACAGGCCTCCCGGCAGGACTCACCCTGGACCCCAATAGCGGGGTTTTGAGCGGCACGCCCACGGCGGCCGGTACGTCCCAAGTGGCCCTCACGCTGACGGACGCGACCGGCGCGGCGGCAACGAAAACCCTTTCCCTCACTGTCTCGGCAAGCGCGCTGACCATCACCACGAACAGCCTTCCGAACGGAGCGCTCAACAGCGCTTATTCGGCTACTCTGGGCGCCGCGGGCGGTTCGGGCACGGGCTACACGTGGGCCATTTCCTCCGGCTCCCCGCCCGCCGGACTCACCTTGCAGCCCACTACCGGAACCATCAGCGGCACGCCAACAGCCGCCGGCTCTTCGGTCTTCACCGTCCGCGTGACGGATTCCGCGCAGAGTTCCACTGCCAAGCAGTTCAGCATCACGGTGGTGACTTCCTCACTCACGATCACCACTTCCTCGTTGCTGCCGCAGGCGCTGGCAGGCAATTTCTACGTCACCGCACTTCAGGCCAGCGGCGGCAGCGGGACCGGATATCAATGGTCGGTCGCGCAAGGGTCTCTTCCCGCCGGTCTCATCCTCAACGTGGGCGGCACGATCAATGGAACCCCGTCGGGGGCGTCGACTTCCGCTTTCACCGTACAGGTGATCGACTCGCTGGGTACGATCGCTACAAAGGGTGTGACGCTGACGGTGGTCACCCAGGCGATTTCCATTACCACGGTGTCCCCGCTTCCGGATGCCTCCCAGAATGTTCCCTACTCGACGGTGCTGGCGGCCTCGGGGGGCACAGGATCCGGCTACACCTTTCAGGTGGCAAGCGGGCAGTTGCCCGCGGGACTGTCCTTAGCGCCCGCCGGTATCATTAGTGGTACGCCCACGGCTGCGGGACCCGTTACGTTCACCGTTCAGGTGAACGACAACGGCGGCGGTGTCGCCAGCAAGCCATTGACGCTGAACGTGGTGGCTCCGAACCTCACCATAACCTCTTCGACGACTCTGCCTTCTGCGCCGACCAACCAGGCGTACAGCACGCAGTTGACGGCATCGGGAGGCACGCAGCCCTACGCGTGGAGCGTGACCGTTGGGACGCTGCCGGCGGGGCTGGCGCTGAACCCCGCCACGGGTGTCATCAGCGGCACGCCCACCAATGCCGGTCTGTTCAACTTCACGGTTCAGGTGAAGGATACGCACAATCTAACGGCTTCGGCCAACCTGTCTCTGCAGGTGGTGACGTTCGCCATCACGACGCAATTGCTGCCGCAGGCGTCGCTCAACACCACGTACACGGCTACGCTGACGGCGGTGGGGGGATCTCCCGCCTACACATGGTCGATCGTCTTGGGAACGCTTCCGCGGGGGCTTTCGCTTTCGGCGGCAACGGGACAGATCAGCGGCACGCCGGCACAATCCGGGACTTTTCCCATCACGATCCAAGTGCGCGATTCGTTAGGGGCCACGGCTTCGGCGCCGTTCTCGCTGGTGGTTGCCGGGGCGGGGAGCCTGACCATCGTCACGGCAAGCCTGCCGAGCGCCACGTTGAACGTCGTGTACACGCAGACCTTGCAGGTGAGCGGCGGCACGGGTCCATACACGTGGCTGGTTACCGAAGGGGCATTGCCCGTAGGTCTGGCGCTGAGCGGCGGCACGGGGGTGATCAGCGGCACTCCGCAAACCACCGTGGGGAGCCCGTACAACTTTGTCATTCGCGTCACGGACAGCGCGGGGGCTTCCGCCTCGCGGCCATTCACTATTGCCATCACCAGCAACAATGCGCTGACGATCAGCACCGCGACTCTGCCTAACGGGACCGTGGGTACGGCGTACAGCACGGCGTTAGCGGCCAGCGGAGGAGCGCAGCCCTACACGTGGACAGCCACAGCCACAGGGCTTCCGTCATGGCTCAGCCTCAGCACCGCGGGGACTCTAGGAGGCACGCCCACGGCGGCGGGGACATTCAGCATTACGGTGCAGGTGACGGACTCCGCCGGCCAGAGCATCGCCAAGGCTCTGAGCATTACGGTGGGCGGTGGGCTCACCATTACCACAGCCTCCCTCAACAACGGCACGGTGGGAGCGGTCTACCCCACACTGGCGCTGACGGCGAGCGGGGGGAGCGGCGTGGGCTACACGTGGGCATTCATTGGGGGCCAGTTACCGCCCGGCCTCACGCTGACTGGTGGCGGCCTGTTGGCAGGCACGCCTACTACCGCGGGAACCTACCAGCCCACCATCCAGGTGACGGACTCCACCGGCGGCACTTTCTCGAAGCAGTTCACCATCATCGTCAGCGCGGCCGGATTCACAATCCTCACCACCACTCCGCCGAACGGGACGGTGAATGCGGCCTATGCATTCAGCCTGGCCGCGGCCGGCGGCGCCGGCGCGCTCACGTGGGTGGTGGTTCCCGGAACCGGATCCCTACCGGCCGGGATGCAGTTGACCACGGCCGGCTTGCTTACGGGCGCCCCCACGCAAACCGGCGTATACACCTTCACGGTGCAGGTCACGGATTCGGCCAGCCACTCGGCTACGCAGGTGATGTCGATCACAGTGGTGGCGGCGGGCTTTTCGATTGTCACCACGACGCTCCCGGTTGCCACCATCGGGGTGAACTACAGTTTCCCGATCCAGCAGCAGGGCGGAACCGCGCCCATCATGTGGTCGCTCACCGGGGGCCAATTTCCGGCCGGCATTACTCTGGTTTCGAATTCCGGTCTGCTCACCGGGCTAGCCACCCTCCAGGCCATCAACAGCGTCATCATTACAGCCACCGACTCGACGGGAAAGATAGCTTCGAAGACCTTCACGCTCACGGTGAATCCGCAGTTGACGGTCAGCACGACTTCGCTCCCGGGCGGATCCGTGGGCCAAGCCTATAACCAGACCCTGTTCGCAAGCGGCGGCAGCGGTTCGGGCTACACCTGGACGCTGCAATCCGGGACCTTGCCCGCGGGGCTGACGCTCGCTTCGGCGACGGGCGTCATCAGCGGAACGCCGTCGGCCAATGGCACATCCTCATTCACCGTTCAAGTGGCGGATTCGGCCGGAGGCATTGCGAGCAAGCCGCTCTCCATCACCATAGGCACCTCGCTTTCCATCGCCACGGAAGCGCTGCCGAACGCGGCCACGAATGTGCTTTACAACCAGACGATCGCGGCCGCGGGCGGGACGGCGCCACTGCAATGGTC
This sequence comes from Bryobacterales bacterium, assembly GCA_020847895.1. Lineage (GTDB taxonomy): Bacteria > Acidobacteriota > Terriglobia > Bryobacterales > Bryobacteraceae > CADEFT01. The sequence goes on along the minus strand of JADLBG010000148.1, from coordinate 8,166 downwards.
GGTGACGGGGAACCTGCCCGCGGGCCTTGTTCTGAACGCGGCCACCGGCGCCGTCAACGGCACGCCAACGGCGGCGGGCATCTCGACGTTCACCATTCGCGTGCAGGATGCCGCCGGCGCTTCCGCCACCAGGCAGTTCAGCATTACCGTGACGGAGGGTCTGCAAATCACCACTCCCACGGCCTTTCCCAATGCCGCGGAGGGCTCCACGTACACGCAGACGCTTGCCGCCACCGGCGGCAAATCGCCCTACACGTGGACCGTCTCAGTGGGCAGCCTGCCGGATGGCCTGGCCCTTGCGCCTACCTCCGGATTGATCACCGGCACGCCAACCGCGGCGGGCAACTACAGTTTCATCATCCAGGTTTCCGATTCGCAGACGCAGACGGTGCAGAAGGCGTTCACGCTCGCCGTTACCGGCCGGATCAATATCACGACTGCCGCCGTACTGCCTTCGGCCGCGGTGAGGCAGGCATACAACCAGACGCTGGTGGCCACGGGAGGAACGCCGCCATACTCGTGGTCGCTGGCGGCGGGCGGTACGCCGCCGCTGGGTCTGACACTCGACAAGAACGGCGTTCTCAGCGGCACGCCTACCAGCGCCGGGGCGTTCAACTTTACAGCACAGGTTACGGACAGCCAGAACATTTCGGCCACGCGCACCTTCACGCTTTCCGTGCTGCTCAACCTGAGCATCACCACGGCCCAGGCGCTTCCTCCGGCCACGGCGGGAACGGCATACGCCCAGCCGCTGGCAACCGCGGGTGGACTGCCTCCCTACACGTGGAGCGTTATAGACGGCTCGCTGCCGGCCGGTGTCTCGCTCACCTCCGGGGGCATTCTGAGCGGCGCTCCGGCAGCGGCCGGGAACTTTAATTTCACCGTGCAAGTGGCGGACAACAACAAGGCCACGGCGTCAGCGAGCTTCCAGCTTGCGGTGCGCCTGCCGGCTACGCCTCCGCTCACCATCACGGGCTTGCCAGAGACCGTGGCCGCCGCGCTCCAGCCGCGCATCAGCCTCTCGATTGGGACGGCCTACCCGGTGCCGATCGCCGGGACGCTTACGTTGACCTTCACTCCCGACGCGGCCGTTCCCACGGATGATCCGGCAGTCGTCTTCACCAACGGAAAGCGCACCGCCGACTTCACGATTCCGGCCAACAGCACGGCGGCGCAACTTCCCGATGGATTCGCGATGCAGACAGGCACGGTGGCGGGAACGCTCACGCTTGCCGTCTCACTCAAAGCCGGATCCGCGGACATTACTCCCAATCCGGCGCCGGCGCTTGTTTCGAAGGTCAGCCGGGCTGCCCCGGTGATCAAGTCCGTTACGGCGCGCCGCCTCGCCGGGGGACTGGAGGTGGGCATCACCGGCTACGCGACGGGACGCGAGATCACCTCGGCGACCTTCCGCTTCACTCCCGCATCCGGTAGCACGCTGCAAACCACGGAACTCACCGTGCCGCTCGGCGACAGCGCCAAGACCTGGTATCAGAGCGACGCCTCGAAGCCGTTCGGCAGCCAGTTCACGCTTACCCAGCAGTTCAACGTGCAGGGCGATACCGGGGCCATCGGTTCTGTCACGGTAACCATGGCAAATCCGCAGGGGACATCCACCTCGGTTTCGGCGAACTTCCAATAGGCGGGAGTTATTTCACCAAACCGGCGGTGTGAACGATGAGGCCGAGTTCGCGCCGGTCCGTGTCGGAAGGCGGGAGAAACGGATCGACGGTAAACTCCACGGTGACGCCGGTCTTGTCCTTGAGCGCATCGGCCGGGACCTTCCAGCGCAATTCCCGAATTCCGGTAGCGGTGATCCTGGCGGAGGGCAGCGGGATGCCGTCAATGGCCGCGCCTACGGTTACTTCCTTGTGCCTGGCGAGTACCGCTTCCGGCAGGCTGCACTTCAATTCGAGCGTCGCTCCGTTGCTCGAGGCGCGGCGCGGCGGCTTCAGCGCGACGGCGAACTTCGATTCCGTCCACCGCCAGCCGCCCTGCTCCACCGAATGAAAGCCGCGGAGCAGTTGCGGAGCAAGGCTCTCATCGGCCATGTTCACCACTTCCGCCAGATCGCCGTTCCGGCCTGACCTGCGACACCCCGCGAGCAGCGCCGCCGTCAAAGACACAAACCCGCGCCTGTTCATGTGCCGTCAGACCTTCACAGCCCGCTTCTGCACCGCCGCCTCTTCCGCCGCGATGGTGATCAGATTTGCGCGGTAGATGTCCTCGAACGGGAGGGCAGTGGGTTTGCCGTTGTAGGCATATTCGAGAAAATCGAGGAACACGGATCCGGATGGAGGCAGGTCACGGATCACCTCCGCTTTGCGCCCTTCGACAATCAATGTGACGCCGGTGGCGGCCATGTATTCCGCCACGCCTTTGGTTCCCGCGAGACGCAACCGGTCGTCGCCGTGCGTGGAGGCGCTTTCGGGGCGGCAGTAGTCCATGTGCAGCGTGGCTACGCCTCCGTTATCCAGTTGGAAAATAGTCCCGGTGGTGTTCTCCATGTCGCCGATCCCCTCGGGGGCGGAAATATGAGCTTTGTAGGAAAAGGCCTCCAGCATCTCCCTCCTGCTGGTGAAGCGCATCAGGTCGATCATATGGATGCCGATCCAGGGGATGGTTCCGCCGTAGGTGGAGTAGCGGCGCATCCATTCCGGACGCACGCCTGCCTTGTAGGATTTCTGGGAGCTGATATTGATGACCTCCCCCAGTTCTCCCGCCACCTTCTTCAACCCCAGATAAGACGAATCGAAGCGCATCGGCAGCAGCGTTCCCAGTTTGGTTCCGCCGGCCTCGAGTTTGCCGCGAATGTTGTCGAGATCGGAGCGCGTGAGCGCCAGCGGTTTTTCGGCGATGATGTCGAGTTTGTGATCGAGGCAGGCGAGAATGGCCCCGGCGCGCGGACCGTTGGCGTTGCACACCGAGACAAGATCGAGTTTTTCCTGATCGAGCATCCTCCGCCAATCCGTGTAGTGCTTCGCCCGCGCCAGACGCGGGTTTCGCATCTGCCTGTTCACTACACCCGCGTCAGGATGGGCAATGGCCACCACCTCGATATCGGGAACCTGTGGGAGGCGGGAGATGACTTCCCCGACATGCCCCTCGAGATCGAGCAACCCAAGCCGAACCTTGCGTGGCAGGCGCACCTCGGCGCGGAGCGGAGGTGAGAAGGCGAGTGAAGAAGCCGCCATCATTTGACGCCGGGAATACTGCATGAAGCGATTGTGACACAGGCTGGTACAATCGCGAAGTGATGCTCCCGAACCGGCGTGAGTTCCTGTTTTCCGCGGCTCCGGCCCTTCTGGCCGCGCCTGCCGCTCCCAAGATGAACGTCATCGTCATCCTCGCCGATGACCTGGGCGCATCGGACCTTGGTTGCTACGGCAGCAACTACTACGAGACGCCGAATCTGGACGCGTTTGCCGAGTCCGGCATCCGGTTCACCCAGGCTTACGCTTCCTGTCCGGTCTGCTCGCCCTCGCGGGCCGGGATCATGACCGGGAAGTATCCGGCGCGCCTTCACCTGACCGATTGGATTCCCGGGCGGCGCCAGCATCCCACCGCGAAACTTCTGACTCCGCCGTTTGAACAGCAATTGCCCCTTGCGGAAACCACCATCGCGGAAGTTCTCAAGCCCGCCGGCTACGTCACCGCCAGCATCGGCAAATGGCATCTCGGCGGCGACGGCTTTCTGCCCACGAACCAGGGTTTCGATCTCAATATAGGAGGCACCGCCAAGGGCTCGCCGCCATCCTACTTTCCGCCCTACCACATCCCCGGTCTCGAGGAGCGATTCGGCAATGACTACCTGACGGACAACCTCACCGCCCGCGCGGAGCAGTTTATCGAGAGCAATCGCGACCGGCCGTTTTTCCTGTATCTGCCGCATTTCGCCGTCCACCTGCCGATGATGGCCAAGCAGCAGATGACGGAGAAATACCAGAGGAAGGCGGGCTCGATGAAGGCGCAAGGCGAGCCTGTGTATGCGGCCATGCTGGAAAGCCTGGATGAGGGTGTAGGCGGGATTCTCCGAAAGCTGGATGACTTGAAGTTGGCGGACAGGACCGCGGTGTTCTTCCTCTCCGACAACGGCGGACTGCGTTTCGAAGGCAAGAGCAAGACTCCAGTTACAAACAATTCGCCCTTCCGCGCCGGCAAGGGCCACCTGTATGAAGGCGGCATTCGTATTCCCTGGATCGCGCGCTGGCCCGGCATCACGAAGAAGGGCGCTACTTGCGACGCGCCGGTTACCAGCGTCGACATTCTGCCCACCGTAGCCGGCCTGCTCGGCCTGCGCATGTCCGAAGTGGATGGGGTCAACATCGCTCCGCTTCTCAAGGGAGGGCGCAGGCTGTCGCGGGAGGCGCTCTACTGGCATTATCCGCACTACAGCAATCAGGGCGGCGTTCCGGGCGGAGCGGTGCGGCACGGGGATTACAAGTTGATCCAGTTCTATGAGGATATGCGCGTGGAACTGTTTCACCTGCGCCAGGATCCCTCCGAGCGGCGGAATCTGGTGAACAGGGAACCGAAGACCGCCGCGAGGCTTCAGCGGATGCTCGAGGAGTGGCGGAAGAGCGTGGATGCGGCCATGCCGAAAGCGAACCCCGCGTATGACGCGGCTACGGCGGATCAGGGGTTGACGGGCGAGGAGAAGCCGGCTCCCCCCGCATGAACGAGGGCGCCCGCAAGAAGCCCCGTACATCCGCCTTTGTCGGGACCAGGACCCGCCTCGATTCCATGCGATCGAGCGCGTGGCCCGGCGGAGGCTTTACTACCCTCATGCCGCCACGAGGATCTGTTTCGCCTGGCGCGAAGGCGAGGCGCATGACGTGGAAATCGTGGACTATCACTGAGGTGCTCATGGCGAAGACAACCAAACTTCTCGACCCGATCCATCCTGGAGAGATACTGGCTGAAGAGTTCCTGCGCCCGCTTGGCATCAGCATCAACCGCCTGGCGCGCGATCACCGCGGATACGGCGCTGCGGCTGGGAATCTATTTCGGCGCCGCGCCGGAGCTTTGGCTGACTCTCCAGTCCGAATATGACTTACGGGTTGCACGCAGGTCCAGCGGGGAGGAGATCGCGAGGCGGGTACGGAAGGGAAGCGGCCTGAGTGTCGCCGTTCAGCGGCGGCTCTGGCTTTCTTGAATTTTGCTATACTTCTGCCCGCCATGGGCTTCAATAGCTACACCGTTCAAAAGGGCGACACGAAAGATTCCATCGCAAGAAAATTCGGCGTCCCCTGGGTTACCATCTGGTACGCCACGCCCAATTCCGCTCTCCGCTCGACACCTGGGTTCGTCTCGGTGACCGAGGGCGGGCCAGTTGCGCCGGTGGGCACGGTCATCTGGATTCCCGACAGGCAGGAACTGGCGCCTCCCAAACCGCCGCTCAAGGGGAGCGCCGCGAAGCCGCCGCTGACGATGCTCTCGAAGTCCAGGAACGTGAACGAGTCGCTGCTCATCGACCCGGGGTCTTCGCGCTCGCCGGGAGAGTTCGAACTGCGCATTGTGCCGTACATTTTCATGCGCCCGATGGAGCCTGAGGGCGCGGAAGGGACGGCGGACATCTCCTGGCGCAAAGACGTCCGATATACGAAGTGGAACCCACAGGACTTCGAGGATTTCAAAGCGAAATCGAAGAAGAGGGCGGAGGATTTCTGGAATAATCGCTTCCGGATGTGGCCGCCGGAAGGCTACCATTACTTCAACTGGCCGGCGGGAAAAGGCGGCAAGCCGGCGGCCGTTGTCTGCACGGTGGTCATCAAGTATGTGGACAACGCTGGCGCCGCCAGTCACGTGGTGCGCTGCTATCACCGCGCGCAGGGTGAGCAAACGGGCTCTCTGGATCACCTTGACTGGACGGATGCCATTCTCGAGGAGCAATCCATGGACCTGCGCGATAAGACCGGCAAGACCATTCCGACGAAGAACGTAACGCTGGCCCACGAGGTGGGTCACATTCTGGGGCTCGATCACCCCGTTTGCAGCGGGTCGGAACGGCTGTGCTACGGGGAGGGAGGTGAGCCGTGGCAGATTCGAAACGTGATGGGCGCGGGAGATCTGGTCAACAAGACCAACGCCACGCCGTGGCTGGAACGGCTGGAGAGGCATACAGGTGTTCCCGCCGCGCAGTGGACCGTGGATACCCTGGACAGCTTCGGAAATCCTTTGTATTTATGAGGGAACCCCGGCTGGCGTGAACAACGCCGTCTATACGTTCTACTTCAGAGCCTCATTGATCTCGATGTCGCGCTTCAGCACCTCGGTTACGAGGTCAGAGAGTTCGACACCGCGTTGCCCGGCTTTGTCCGAGAAGTACTCCCACACGCCTCGCTCGATGGAGACCGGCATCAGCACTTTGGCGCCGGGAGGGATGTGATGAAGCCCACGGACCCCTTTGCTGAAGTCGATCTCGGGAGGCATGTCGTTGTCATCGGCGTTCTTCATAATCCTTCTTAGGCCGCGGCCGCGCGCAAGATGGCAGCCACGCTCTGTTCCACGTCTTCATCCCGTGTCGCCCACGAAGATACGCTGATGCGCATGGCCGTGTGTCCCTGCCATACCGTGGGACCGCACCAGCACGTTCCGTCGCGCTGTACGCGATCGATCACCTGGCGCGTGCGTTCGCTATTGCCGAAGCTGACCAGCACCTGATTGAGCACGACCTCGTTCCGGATCTCGCAGCCGCCTTCCCGCAGCGCTTCGGCGAACCGGCGCGCCTGGCGGCAGTTCCGCTCGATCAGATCCGCCAGTCCGGCGCGGCCCAGCGATTTCAAGGCCGCCCAGATCTCGACGCCGCGCGCGCGGCGCGAAAGCTCGGGTGTGAATTGCGACGGCTCGCGGTGCGCTCCCTGCGGCAGGTAGGCCGCGGACACCGACATCGCGCTATTGAGGGCCGCCGAGTCGCGGACGAAAGCCAGCCCGCTATCATAGGGCACATTCAGCCACTTATGCGCGTCCGTGGCCCAGGAATCGGCTTCGGCGACGCCTTCCACCAGGTGCGCGTATTTTGGGCTCGCCGCCGCCCACAGGCCGAATGCGCCATCGGCGTGCACCCACGCTCCGGCCTGGCGGGCCCGCGCACAGATTTCCGCTGCCGGGTCGAACGCGCCCGTGTTCACATTTCCCGCCTGCATGCAGACGATGGCCGGACCGCTCAGCGGCGGCATCCGGGAGGCGCGCATGCGGCCCTGGCTATCCACGGGGACGCGCACAAGGCGCGAACGCCCCATGCCGAGCATCCCGAGCGCTTTGACGAGCGACGGGTGCGCCTCTTCGCCCACTACCACCGTCACCGGCGGCGCTCCAAACAACCCGTCCGCTTCGACGTCCCATCCCGCGCGCGCCAGAACCTCGTGGCGCCCCGCGGCCAGCGCCGTGAAGTTCGCCATGGTCGCCCCGGTCACGAATGCTCCGCCGCACGTTGCGGGAAGCCTCAGCACATCGAGCAGCCAGCCGAGCGAGACCTCTTCGAGCGCGGCGCCGATAGGGGATGCCGCGAACAGTCCTGGACACTGATCCCAGGCCCCGGCAAGCCAGTTCGCCGCCAATGCCGCCGGAAGCGCGCCGCCGATGACGAAGCCGAAGTAGCGCCGGCCGGCCATACCCATGGTTGCAGGAGAACCGATGCGGTCGAGCGTCCGCAGCACGTCCGCGGCTTCCACGGACGATTCCGGCATGGGCTCATTCAGTTCCTCCAATGCCGCCAGCGCCTCCGGAGAGGGGGCCACCCCTCGGGTATCCAGGTTCTGGAGATAGCGCGCCGCAATGCCGGCTGTCGCGTTCAATAGGGCTCTCATCTCTTGATGGTAGCCGCTGTTCGCTCAGCGCAGATACTTCTGAATATCGGGAAACAACAGTTCCTTCACTTCGGGCTTGTCGAGGTCTTCCGGCTTGATGAGCGCCGCTCCGGAATCGACGGCGGACGGCGGCTTTTCGCCCTTCAGATACATGCCGATGGCCTTCGCCGATTCGTACCCCATGCGGAATGGATTCTGCACGACGATGGAATCGATCCAGCCGGCCTTCATGTCGGCGAGCAACTGGTCCGAGGCGTCGAAGGCGACCATCTTCACGCCCTTCGCGTTGCGCGACTTGAGCGCCTGGACGGCTCCGGCGGAACTCGATTCATTGTCCGCGAACAGTCCGGCCAGATCG
>JADLBG010000147.1 GCA_020847895.1 Bryobacterales bacterium | reverse complement strand
GAGTTGGTACCACGGCGGCCGCCCCAATGCCGCTGCAGCATCTTCCACGGACGTGTTCGCGGCGGTAGACAGAATTTGCAGCGTGCCCTTCACTCTTGCCGCCCGCGCCACCGGCAACTCCCCGTCCTGGTGGAACGCCTTCTGATTCCCCACTGGCGCAAGTCCCAGAGGAGTCTCCCACATGGTTCCAAACAACTCCGTGCGAGTATCCACGCGGCGAATGTCCATCAGCCGCCGCGGCCGCAGGTACACCCGCTCGAATCCTTCACGGTTTGCCCGTAGCGTCGCGTCATCGTCTACTCCCGTCGCCAGGTAGCCGAAATGCGCCGGAGGCAGCGCTCTTCGCGCCGCTTCCTCGAAGTCGAAGACATTGATCGCCTCCTTCGGGTCTGCGATCGCTTCTCCCGCTTGTCCTCCGAACAACAACGGGCTTCCTGCCAACCACCCGATAAACCGTCGCCGGCTCCGTTCTCCACCATTCATGCCGAGTAAGTCTAACACCAGCGCCGGTATAATGGCTCCGTCATGTTCGCCGGGATCCTTCCGCTTCTGCCGCCATTCCTGCCGCAGCGAGATTGCCTGCAAGAGTGGGAATTCATCAACGCCGATGTCCGGAGTGCGCGCCTTATTGACGGCTTTGCCCGGGAAGAGTCTTTTCCGCCTCGTGTTCGGGCTTCTCTCCTCTACGCGTCTTTGGTTTCGGCAATAGGCGGAGGAAGGGCACGGTTAGAGGCGGCAAGCCCATTCTTTGCAGATTATTTTGCAAGTACTCCCGGAAGTAAGGCCACACATTGAAGATGCCGTTGCCTTCTTTGAATGCGTGGACATGTTCCGGTGTGATCAGGAATCCTTCACGCAGCAAGTAGTCGACCTCATAGGCGCACTCCACCAGGACCACCGGCGTCTCCCGCTTGTCGCCTACCTTCTTTCCAGCCGGGCGTCTCTTTCTCTCTTCTTTCTCCTCAACTCCGGTCATGCGGAAGGCAATCTCCAGCCGGAGGATGCCGGCAGGCGCCGTGATCTCTTTGCTCTTGAAGTTGAACACTACTGAAATCGGCGCCGTTGCTCTTTCTCCCATTGCCTGAGAAGCAACCTTGGCACGAGCGAGCCGGATGCGGCGGATTGCGGCGTTCTGGTTGACTTCAAACGCCAGCCTGGTCTCGTCCTGGTTCTGCTCAATGATGATGGCGTTCATGCCGCGTACTCGGACTCCGGCGGAGTCTCAAGCTTCACCGGCGCCAACTCTTCGCTCGTGGGCAACATGTGAGTCCCTTGTAGCCGGAACAAGTCTTCCGAGAGAACGGGTGACTCGATTCGATAGTCGTCCATCTGAAACACCACCGGAGATGCCGCACCCAGGGGCTTGCCGGCCATCTTCCAACCCGGCGGTTGGGCGCTCAGTTTCACCTCAGCACCGAGGGCAAACACAACCTCGGCCAGGGTGCGAACGGTCATGTTGGCTCTGCCGCTCAGCAGTTGGGTCACCCAGGCTCGGGACTTGTTCAACTTACGCGCCAGATCGGCTTTGCTCACATTCTGTTCGGCCATCAGCCGGGCAATCGTCTCCGAGGCTTCCGCCACCAGCGCCTCGATAGTCAGAAGTCTCCGGAACTCCGGATCCTCCATCAGAATTTCGTACTGCGTCCTCATCGCTTCGCCTTCTTTACAATCGCAAGCCCGGTCAGCGCCTGATCTTCCCGATAGATCCGCCAGGCTCGCTCTATCTCGTCCTTGGGAGTCTTGTCCCTTTTCTTGGTAAAGGCGTGGGTGACCAGAATCAGTCCACGCTCATTCTTCGCATATGCAAACGGCATGCGGACCTGGAATGACTTGAACTCGAAAAGCCCACCACCGAGATCGCCAAATTTCTCAGGGTTGTGGAACTTCCCATGGTCACCGGCAATCTGGAAGAGAGCCATCAGTTTGGCCTTGGTCAGTTTGGCCGCCTCGGTCTTGCTCAGCTCGTCAAAAAACTCGCATGCCGGGCAACCCCCGCTCTTCTCTCTCGCGAACGCAATCGTAAACTTCGCTCCTCGATAGGCGACCGTCCGTGTCATTCATCACCTTCATGTTAATATATAACTTAACAACAACGCAAGTCTTTTCCGTGAAGATCCCACCCGCTCTCCCCGGCGCGTCCGTGATAGGAAACAATCGCTGCTCCCCCCTTGTCCTCCGAACAACAACGGGCTGCCAGCCAACCACCCGATAAGCCGCCGCCGCCTCCATTCTCCACCATTCATGCCGGGCAAGTCTCACACCAGCGGGCCGGTATAATGGCTCCGTCATGTTCGTCAGGATCCTTCCGCTCCTGCTGGCCATTCCCTGCCTTGCGCGGGACGTGCTCTGGTATCGCCAGCCCGCCGAGGTGTGGTTTGAAGCCTTACCCGTCGGCAATGGCCGTCTGGGCGCCATGGTATTCGGCGGACCCGCCGCCGAGCGCCTCCAGTTGAATGAGGATTCCGTCTGGGCCGGCGAGAAGCGCGATCGCATCAATCCGCGGGCCCGCCAGGCGCTGCCGGAAGTCCGCCGCCTCCTCGCCGCGGGAAAGCTCCGCGAGGCGGAGGATCTCGCCGACAAAGCGCTCATCGCCACTCCGCGCCGCATGCCCCCGTACCAGCCGCTCGGCGATTTGCAGCTTCGCTTTCCCGGCCACGAATCATTTCTGGACTACCGCCGCGAACTCGATCTGAGCACCGCCATCGCCCGCACCACCTACCGCTCCGGGAATGTCCGGTACACCCGCGAGGTATTCTCCTCCGCCCCTGACCAGGCCATCATTATTCGTCTCACCGCCAGCAAGCCGGGCAGCTTGCGCTTCACCGCTTCCCTCACCCGCGAGGCGGATGCCAAAGCCTCCGCCTCCGCGGACCGCATAGACCTCGACGGGGAAGCCATTGCCCGCGGCGATCGTTTTCAGGGCGAGCGGCCCAACGGCGTCCGCTTTCACGCCGTTCTCAAAATCTTTCCCCAAGGCGGGCATCTGACAGCCAAGGGCGCGGAGCTTCAACTCGAAGGAGCCGATGCAGCCACTCTCGTCCTCGTAGCCGCGACCGCCTTCCGCCACCCCGACCCGTTCGAGCGCTGCAACCTCGAACTGGAATGGAAGAAGCGCGACTACTCAT
>JADLBG010000146.1 GCA_020847895.1 Bryobacterales bacterium | reverse complement strand
GTCGGATCGGGCGGGTCGGGAGGATTGTCAACGGCAAGCAGGGCGCGACGCATTCCGTTCACCGCCTGAAACACATTCGTTTCCGGATCGGCGCTGTCGAAGATGTTGTCCGCCGTTTGCGCCACGGTAAACTGTAATCCGCTAGCGTCGGCCACCTGCCTGGTGGAAGCGGCGCCCTGGTAGGCGGTTACTCCCCCGGGCGCTGCCGGATCGAGCCCGTAGGGCGCCACCTGGTCGTTGTCTCCGCTGAAGATGTACCGCCCCTCCACCGCGGTGGAGGCTACCGAAACAAGCCGCTCCAGGATGCCCTGAAGTTCTCCGGCAACCTGCGTTCGAGCCGATGCGTTCTGCTGCCCGCCCGAGCCTTGCGATGCCAGCACGCGGGCGCGCTCCACCAGCGAAACCGCGTTTTCCAGGGCGTTCTCCGCGGAATCCGCTTCCACCTTGACGCGGCCCAGGTTCAATTGCACCTGGTGAACCCGGTCAAGCCCGGCCCTGGCGCTAAGCAGACGGCTGATATCGTCCGGCCGGTCAGAGACTTTGCTCAACTTCAAGCCGGAGGTGATCTGCTGCTGCGCCCGCTCGTTGCGCCGTTGCAGCCGGTTGACGTCAATGAGAAATTTCTCCGCCGAAGGGGGCAGTCCGTTGAGCATGTAGCCTCCTATTTCAGGATCCCAATCAGAGTGTCGGTCAGCGAATTCAATACCTGAAAGAGCTGTGCATTCGCCTCATAGGCCCGCTGGGCCTCCACGAGGCGCGCCGCCTCTTCATCGAGGGAGACGCCGGAGCGGGAATCGCGGAGCGAACGCGCCTGACTCAGAAGCTGCTGTTGCAAATCCGCGCCGTCATTGGCGGTAACCACATCCCGCCCCACTCGCGCTCCCAACTGGCCATAGAACTCGTTGAAGGTCACACCGTCCACGGTGGACTCATCCGCCAAAGCCGCCAGACGAAGAGCATTCCCATTGCCCAGCGGGGCGCCCGGATCGGCGGCGGCGATCTGTGATGGATCGAGAGGATTCACCTTCAATGTCGCGGCGCTTCCGGCTGTGCTGTCATAGGTGAACAGATCGACGGTCGGGTTCGAACCGCTCGCGTCCACTCCTCCGGCCAACACCTGGTTGACACTGTCGGCAAATGCCTGCGCCAGTTTGTCGAGTTCCGCCTGGTAGCCGGGGATCCGTGTGTTCCGCGAATCGAGAAGACCTTTGAGGGTTCCCTGCCGCACCTGACCAGTGATGTCATTCCCGTTCTCGTCCACAATCGCCGGCTGAGGTGTCGAAAAATCGGCACGAATCTTCTGGAGCCGGTCTCCAATAACCAGCGGGGTCTGCCCGCCAAGCAGGAGTTGGATGCTGCCGTCGGCCTCCTTGACCACGTTGAAGTCAGTATATTGGCTCAACTCCTCCAGCGTTTCGTACAGCTTGGCGTCAAGAGCCGGGTCTGTCCCTGTTCCCCGCTCATTGCGGCGCTGGATATTCAGATCGCGAACGGTGGAAGCGAGCGAGTTGATATGGTCTACCGTCTGGCGGAGCTGGCGGTCGGCCGACGATGCGGCCTCGCCAAGAGCCGTAGCATTCTGGTTGAACGCCCGCGCCACGTTCGACGCCTGATCGAGCACCACCTGGCGGGAAACGGGATCGTTGGGGTTCACCGAAAGGCTGGAGACGCTGTTGAAAAACTTGTTGAGAGTGCTGGGAATGCCGGAATCCTGGCTGATGTTGAAGAAGGGCTCGATCTGCTGCAAGTCGGCAGACTGCTGCGATTGCCGGCCGTACAGGCTCACCTGGCGCCAGACATTGCGCTCGGAATAGTCGTCGCGATTGGAAACCATCGGTCCCGCATCGACACCCCCAGAGAGCCCCGCTCGGGGGTCGAACCGCTTAGGACTCAAGGTGAGGCGCTGTGAAACGTAACCTGGAGTCGAGGCGTTTGCAACATTATTTTGGATAACGGTAAGCGAGCGGTCGAATGTACGCAGCGCTCCCGCCGCCGAAAGCAGCGACCCGAACAGGCTTCCCATTCACGAACCTCCTTTCAGGCCTCGAATTGAATGCGGCTTGCGGCCAGCGCGAGTCCATCTTGCCGCCCCGGCCCGTAGGCAAAGCCGGATTCCACTTCCAGCGCTTCCGCCAGGCGGCGGGCCCAACCGCTGTCGAAGGCCGCTGCCTGGGAATTCATTGCCTCGAAATGACGCACCGCAACCTGGAACCGCTCCATTGCGGCCAGCAAGTGAAGCCGCTCTTCTTGGGGCATACGCGTGTGGAACATGGCCAAGGCATCCTGTAAATGGAGCGCCGCTTGATCGAGGGAAAGAGTGGAGCCCGGGAGTTCGCCCAGGAGAAACTTTGCCCGCGCACAGCCGAGCGCATGGTGGGCTGAGGCAATCACGTCCTCAAGGGCTCCGGACGTCATACGCCACCGCCGCTCGATCCAATGGCATCGTTCAGAATACTCTGACCCACTGCTTTCGGGTCTGGTTGATAGGTGCCGGATTGCACTGCCTGCCGCAGTTGCTCCACCTTCGCCAGCCGCTCGGGAGAATCCTCGGAAGCAGCTTGAAGCGCCTGGCTGAGTCCGGAAAGTTGGACCCTGTCTCCGTCCGGTGATGTGTGTTCTTCCCGCCTTGTGGAAGAGAGGGTGGACGAATCCACGCCGCGCGTGCGGTCAGCGCCGCCCGCACCACTCGCGCCGCCGAGTCCGGCGCTCCCAAGCCCAGGAAGTTGGTTTTCAGGTATTTTCATTGTGTCCTCCGGATGTCGGCTTCCGGCCGGCGCGACGACGGGGTATCCCGCCTCTATTCCCTTTATCGGCCTGGACCAGAACTCCTTGAGAAGATTTTTTTCCTGCCTCACTGCCGTGCTACTATAGTCTCTGGCCCCGGCCATGTTCTTGCACCTATGGTAATTCTGCT
>JADLBG010000145.1 GCA_020847895.1 Bryobacterales bacterium | reverse complement strand
TCGATGGCGTCATCTATGCCACCACACCGAAACTGCGTGTCATCGCGCTCGACGCCGCCACCGGAAAACCGCTCTGGACTTTCGATCCCGCCGAGGGCGGCCGCCCTCCCGGCCGCCGGAATCGCGGCGTCGCCTATTGGGCCGGCGGAACCCAATCCCGCATCTTCTTCGCCGCCGGCCACTACCTGTACTCCCTCTACGCCAAGACCGGCAAGCCCGATGACTCCTTCGGCGCCGCCGGCCGCGTCGATTTGCGCGAAGGACTCGGCCGCGACCCCGGGAAAGTCTTCATCACCGTCACCACCCCCGGCATTGTCTATAAGGACCTCATTATCCTTGGAAGCCTCGTCAGCGAATCACATCCCTCCTCTCCCGGCGATATCCGCGCCTTCGATACCCGCACCGGAAAACTTCGCTGGACCTTCCACACCATTCCCCGCCCCAGCGAATTCGGCTACGATACCTGGCCCAAGGACGCCTGGAAGTACACCGGAGGCGCCAACAATTGGGCTGGCATGGCCATTGACCGCAAGCGCGGACTCCTCTTCGCCCCCACCGGTTCGGCCGCCTTTGATTTCTATGGAGCCGACCGTCACGGCGACAACCTCTTCGCGAACACGCTCCTCTGTCTCAAGGCAGACACCGGCGAACGCGTCTGGCACTTCCAGGCTGTGAAGCACGACGTCTGGGATCGCGACTTCCCCGCCGCACCCCTCCTCGTCACCGTCCGCCGCGGCGGAAAGATGATCGATGCCGTCGCCCAGCCCACCAAATCCGGATGGGTCTTCGTTTTCGATAGAGAGACCGGAAAATCTCTTTTTCCCCTGGAAACACGTCAGGCGCAGCCTTCTCCCGTCGACGGCGAACAACTCGCGCAAACGCAGGTGCTCCCCATCAAACCGCCGCCCTTCGCCCGCCAGCGCTTCACCGAGGACATGGTCACCCGCCGCACGGAAGAAGCGCACCGCATCGTGCTCGAACGCCTTCGCGCTCTTCGCAGCGGCGATCAGTTCACTCCCCCAAGCAAGGAAGGCTCCATCGTCTTTCCCGGCTTCGACGGCGGAGCCGAATGGGGCGGCGCCTCCTTCGACCCCGAAACCGGCTTGTTCTATGTGAACGCCAACGAGATGCCGTGGATCCTCCGCCTGGTCCCCGCGCAGGCGGCCCGCGGCGTCACTTCCGCGCGCCGCATCTACGTCAGCCGCTGCGCCGGTTGCCATCGCGAGGACCGCAAAGGCAGTCCGCCGCAATTTCCTTCCCTTGAAAACCTCAGTGCCAAATTCACCGAACAACAGGCGCGCGACGTCATCCGCAACGGCCAGGATCGCATGCCCGGCTTCGCCCAACTCGGTGACCCCGCCATCGAAGCCCTCGCCAGATTCCTGTTCAATCGCGAAGACACGCAAGCCGCCGTCGCCGAGACGCCGGCAGGCCCCACAAACCTCAAGTACTCGACCGATGGCTACAACAAGTTTCTCGATCCCGATGGCTATCCCGCCGTGGAACCGCCATGGGGCACCCTCACCGCCATCAATCTCAATACCGGCGATTTCGCCTGGCGCGTCCCCTTCGGCGAATACCCCGAATTGGCCGCGAAAGGCATGAACAATACAGGAACGGAAAACTACGGCGGAGGCATTGTCACCGCGGGCGGCCTCTTCTTCATCGGAGCCACCAACCACGACAAGAAGTTCCACGCCTACGACAAGCTCACGGGGAAACTGCTGTGGGAGACCACCCTCCCCGCCTCCGGCAATGCCACTCCCGCAACCTACGAGGTAAAAGGCAGACAGTACGTGCTGATCGCCGCCGGCGGCGGAAAATCCGGCGCTCCTTCCGGCGGAGCCTACGTGGCGTTCGCCCTGCCCGAATAGCTACTGTCGCCCGCGCACGATATCGTCCACTACTTTAATCAGAGCATTGAGATTCTCTGTCTGCGTTTGTAGCGAAGATTCGGTGACCAATTGCCGTTCCGCCAACTGATCCAGCCGCGCGGAGACCGAATCCAACCGCGTGGAGACCGAATCCAGCCGCCGGTCCGTTTCCATGAGCGCTCCGGACAACGCGGCAACATTTTGCTCCGTGTTGTACTGAGCCTCAATCAAGCGGCTGATATTGATTTCCGTCTGGCGCTGCTTTTCAGTGAGGTCGGCCTGGGACTGCAGCAGAAACTCGATTGTCTTCTCGACATCCATGGAATGCAACTCAGTGTAGCTCAACTCCTCGCCCCACCCCGGAAAGGCTGAGACTATTGAGCCTTCCCCGCCGCCCGGCGCTTCCACAACCAATACCCGAGCCCCGCCACCGCCAGCACCGCCGACGCCCCCATCAGCAGATGGTGCGCGTGCTCCGCCGCGCGCTTCCATTCCTCTCCCAGAAAGTACCCCACGCTCAGAAACGTGCTCACCCAGATCAGCGCGCCTCCATAGGCGAACACGGCGAACGTGTGCATCTCCAGATGACTTGCCCCGGCCACCACTGCCGAAAAATGCCTGAATCCCGGAATGTAATACCCAAAAGTGAGCGCCCAGTGACCCACGCCGCGGTAGAGAGCATGAACCTTCTCCAATCTCTCCTCCGTGGCCCCGAATCGCGCTCCATAGCGGTGGATCACCGCCAGCCCCAGCGTTCGCCCCAGAATATAACTCACCGTGATGCCGCAAATACTGCCCGCCGCCGCCGCGATCCATGTCGTATGCGCGTGAAACGTGCCCCGCTGAATCAGATACCCGCAAAACACGAGCAGCGTTTCATCCGGCACCGGCAGACCCACAATCCCCAGCAACAGCAGCAAGTAAAGCGCCGCCGGCCCGTAAGTAGTCACCCACTGGAGGATGGCTTCCAGATCCATGTCATTGATTGGCCGAATCGCCGCTGGGCCTTATTGCTTCGCCCGCTGCTCCAGCGCCGCCTCCACTTCCGCCTGCCACGTCACTGCCGCCCCGCGCGCCTTTCGCGCCTCCCCGATCAGCCGCAGATTGCGCAGCGTCGTTTCCGGCTCCCAACTTGCACGCGCCAGCGCCAAAGTCCTGGCAAGCGACTTCCTTGCCTCGTCCTTGTCCCCCGCAAGCACCGCCAGTTCGAGCAACGTCGCATAATCCCAGTAATCCGGCTTGCCCTGCGCCATCTTCCGCTCCACCGCGTAACGAACCAGCGGCAGAATCTTCTCGCGCCGTTCATCGGGCGGCTCTTTCAATTCCATCAGCGTCACCGCGTTCACACCCGGATACGCGTCCCGCCAGTCGCTCTCGAACCCCTTCAGATAAGCCTCCATCGCCTGCTCGAGGAAGCCGTCCGCGAGAAATCCCTGCCCCGCGTTCTTCGCCTCTTCCCACCGGTCCTTGTAGACGCGCCCCAGCAGCCCGAGCGTTTCGCTGCTCGGCCCCTTCTCCTCGATCACCTTCCGCAAAACCTGCTCCGCCTCTTCCCGCCGCTTCAGCCTGTTCAGCGCCATCCCCAACTGCTCACGCACCAGCACTGTGCCCGCCAATGGCTGCGGCAACCGTTTCACCAGATCAACGACATCCTGCCATGCAGACCGCGCCCGGTAACTCAACAGCAGGTCAATCAACACCCCTGACTCCACATCTTCGAGCGGACCCAGCTCCTGCTCCACCCCGCGTACGGCTTCCACTGAAGTCCTTACCGCCGCCGCCAGCTGTTGCTTGATCTCTTCGGAATATTCCACGCGTTCACGGAACACATCCGTTTTCACGTGGTCCACCTCCGCCGGCTTCAATCCATCCATCAGTTGGAAAATCGGACTGTCGGCGGTTCCCTTCTTCGCCTCGGCGAAAAACGTCGCAATCGCCGCCTGCGCCGCTCCCGTCTCCGTGGGCACTCCCGCATCGTCCAGCTTGTAATGGATCGTCCGCAGCATCTGGACATCGAACGGCAGGCGGTTCCCCTCCGCCACAATCAATACCGTGGTCCCGGGACGGAACGCATGCCGCACACCGAGTTCGTAATACACGTTGGCGTTCGATTGCGTCAGATCCGCCAGCGCGAACGGGCTCAGGATCAGCCGTTCGAACATCGGCTTGTGAATGATGCCGCCCGCCGTTTCCTGATCCGCCCGCAGCGGCTGCAAGCCCGCCGCGCCGATTGCCGGAGCGATCAGGTCCCCATACACTCGGTCGAAGTCGATCATCCGGCCATCCGCTCCGGTCTTCCGTCCAAATGGCATCAGCACGAAACAGAGTGGTTCCCTCATGGCTCGCCTCCTTTGACGGATCGCTCGAACCGCGCGGCCGTAAATCTCCTACTCGGCGCTCTCCTCGGCTGCCGGCTCCGCCGGAGCTTCCTTGCGCGCGTGCTCGAACAGGAAATTCAGCGTCTTTTCCGTGCGAATGGCGTGCGCGATCCGCCCCAGCGTCCCGTTGTCTTCAAACCGTCTCCGGACCGCCGCCACCGGTTCCCGCTCCTGCCTGGCGAAACGCTGCACCTCGGCATCCACTTCATCCTTCGTCGTCACGATTGACTCCGTGTCCGCCACCTTCTCGAGCAGCAGCGATGTCTTGATCTCCTTGATCGCGCGGTCCCGCATCGCTTCCTTCACCTTTTCGCGATTCACGGGAATCTTCTTCGGATCCATCCCCTGCGCGGCGTGCTCGCTGAGAAAACGCTCGATATACAGATCAACCTGACGGTCAATGAACGCCTCTGGCACGGGGAAGTTGTGCGTGTCCGCCAGCTTCTCCGCAATCGCGTCCTTTGCCTGCCGCTGCGCCGCAGTCTCCCGCTCCCGCAGCGTATTGTTCCGAATCGTTTCCTTCAGTTCCTCGATCGTCTGGAAGTCGCCCAGATCCTTAGCGAACTCATCATTCAATTCCGGCAGCTCTTTCCGCTGCAGTTGCTTGACGTCCACGTGGAATTCCACGGTCTTTCCCGCCAGCCGCTCCTGCGCGTACTCCTCGGGATAAGTCACCGTGATGTTTGCCTCATCCCCCGGCGTCAGCCCCACCAGGTGGTCGTTGAAGTCAGGCAGCGTTTCCGGCGAGCCGAGTTCCACCTGCAGGTCATGCGCGTGCATCGGCTCGCCTTCGAGCCCGCTCACGCTGTGCAGATCCACCACCACCACGTCTCCCATCTCTGCCGGCCGTGGATCGAGATTCGCATAGTCCGCCTTCCGCTTCCGCAGCGCTTCCAACCGCTCGTTCACGTCCTCATCCGTGACCGCCGGCTGCGCATAGGGCACGCTGATGCCGCGGTATTCGCCCAACTCCACTTCCGGAGCCACTTCGAATTCCGCTTTGAACGTCACTGGCTTGCCCGCCTCAAACTCCAGGTCCTTCACGTTGAAACTGCTCACCACATGCAGGTGCTCTTCCTCGATCCGCTTACGGAAAAATTTCGGCAGCAGATTCTCGAGCGCTTCCTGGCGGATGCTGGAGCCATATCTTTGGCGGATCATCGACATCGGCACCTTGCCGGGACGGAATCCCGGCATCTTCGCCTTCGCCCGGATATCCTCGGCAACCTTCTCCGATTCTTGTTCCACTTCCTCAACCGGAATCGTGATCTCGAGTTCGTGTTTACATCCTTCAATGAGCGCCAATGATTTCGTCTCCTGACCTGCGGCCGGGTCTCCGGCCGTTCAGTTTCCTTCCGGCCACGTCGAGAGGAACTTCTCCTGCTCCACGCTCAACCGGTCTATTTTTACCCCCATTGCCTCCAGCTTCAGGCGCGCCACTTGCCGGTCCAACTCTTCCGGCACGGCGTACACCTTGCGCTCGAGCAACGAATGTTTCTTCACCAGATATTCCACCGCCAGCGCCTGGTTCGCAAAACTCATGTCCATCACGGAGGCGGGATGCCCCTCCGCCGAGGCGAGATTGATCAGGCGGCCTTCTCCGAGGACATAAATCTTCCGCCCATCGCGCATTGAGAATTCCTCGACAAACTCCCGCGCCGGACACCGCGCGTGCGACATCCGCCCCAGCGTCTCCAGGTCGATCTCCACGTTGAAGTAGCCCGAATTGCACAGAATTGCGCCATCTTTCAACTTCTCGAAGTGCTCCCTGTGGATGACGCTCTTGTTGCCCGTCACGGTGACGAAAACGTCCCCGATCGCGGCCGCTTCGCTCATGGACATCACCCGGTAGCCGTCCATCAGCGCCTCCAGCGCCTTGATCGGATCCACTTCGCAGACAATGATGTTCGCGCCCATCCCCCGCGCCCGCATCGCCACGCCCCGCCCGCACCATCCATAGCCGGCCACCACCACGTTCATCCCCGCCAGCAGAATGTTCGCCGCCCGCAGGATGCCGTCAATCGTGCTCTGGCCAGTCCCGTAACGGTTGTCAAACAGGTGCTTTGTCATCGCGTCGTTGATGGCGATCACCGGATACCTCAGCAGCCCCTCCTTGGCGAGCGCTTTCAGCCGCATCACCCCGGTGGTGGTCTCTTCCGTCCCCCCGATCACTTCGCCGCCGCACTCGGAGCGTCCCCCATGCAGTTGCTTCACCAACTCCGCTCCATCATCGATGGTCACCTGCGGTTTATGGGCCAGCGCCGCCGCCACGTGCGCCGCATGCATCTCCGCCGTCACCCCACGCACCGCGTACACCGGAATCCCGTAATCCTTCACCAGCGACGCCGCTACATCGTCCTGGGTCGATTGCGGATTCGAGGCGCACAAAACTACCGATGCGCCTCCATCCCGCAATGTAATCATCAGGTTCGCTGTCTCGGTGGTGACGTGCAGACAAGCCACCACCCGGATTCCCGCCAGTGGCTGGCTCCGGATCAGTTGCTTGCGGATGCTTTGCAGCACCGGCATGGAGTGGAATGCCCACTCCGTCCGCCGTTTCCCCGATTCGGCTTGAGAAAGGTCCCTCACATCGCAAGCAACGTGTGCCGCTGTATTTGCTGACATGGGGTCCCGTTCCAGGCTAG
>JADLBG010000144.1 GCA_020847895.1 Bryobacterales bacterium | reverse complement strand
TGGGAAGAGTTCCGCGCTCTCGAAACCCGCCTGCGGGACCTCGAACAGCAACTGCCCGCTCGCGAGCAGAAGGCAAGACAGGCCGGCTTCAAGGAAGGCGAAGCCGCGGCGGCGGCAAAGTGGCGGGATGCCGTCGAGAATACGTCGAGAAGCGCGGCGGAGATGGCGGGGGCGCGTTCCCGCATGAGGAGGGAGTGCGAGGAGGACGTCGTCAAGCTCAGCCTTGCCATGGCCCGCCGCATTCTGCGCCGCGAACTCACGGTCGATGGCGAGGCGCTGCTCGGCCTCGTCAAGGCGGCGCTTGACCGCGTGGAACTGCGTGAGACCCACCGCGTCCGGGTCAGGCCGGAAGATGCCCCGCTGGTTGCCGCCTGCCTCGAGCGCATCGGCAGCCCGCACCGCGTCGAGGTTACCGCCGATCCCGCGCTCGAACGCGGCGCCGTGGTGTTCGAAACACAGCGCGGCCAACTCGATGCGTCCATTGACACCCAACTCGAAGAAATCGAGCGAGGCTTTGCCGACTTGTTGCGCCGCCCGCAGGATAAATGAGGCACCCACACCATGCCATCCGTTGATCTCACCCCTTATTTCGACATTGTCGAGCGCAACCCCGCCGTCCGCTGGCTGGGCACTGTGACCGCGCTGGTCGGCCTCCTGGTGGAGTCTTCCGGCCCGGCCGCGGCAATTGGCGATTTCTGCGAAGTCCTCACTTCCTCCAGCCGGACCGTCCGCGTTCAGGTCATCGGATTCCGCAACGGAAAGGTCCTTTCCATGCCTCTCGAAGAGATCGACGGGCTGCAATTAGGAGACAGGATCGTAGCCCGCGGGGAAGAGGCCAAGGTCGCGGTGGGAAAAGCGCTCCTTGGCCGCGTCCTCGACGGGTTCGGAAAACCGCTCGACGGCAAGGGACCTGTGGCTGCCGAGGCAACCTACGGCCTCTACACGGCGCCTCCCGGACCCCTCGAGCGCGAGCCCATCCGCGATCCCCTCGTCACCGGCATTCGCGCCATCGACAGTCTTCTCCCCTGCGGCAAGGGACAGCGGATCGGCCTGTTCGGCGGTAGCGGCGTGGGCAAAAGCACCCTCCTCGGCTCCATGTCCCGCAATAACTTCGCCGACGTCTCCGTCATCGCGCTGATCGGGGAGCGCAACCGCGAGGTACGCGGATTTCTCGAACAGGAACTGGGGCCGGAGGGCCTCGCCCGCTCGGTGGTTGTGGTCGCAACCAGTGACCGCCCTGCCCCGCTCCGGGTGCGCGCCTGCTTCCTCGCCCTCGCCATATCCGAGTATTTCCGCGACCAAGGCGCTGATGTGCTTCTGGTGATGGATTCCGTCACCCGGCTTGCCATGGCCCAGCGCGAGATCGGCCTCGCCGCCGGAGAGCCTCCCAGCCAAAAGGGATACACCCCGTCTGTCTTCAACATGCTCCCGAAAATCTTTGAACGCGCGGGACGGTTTGCCACGGGCTCCATCACCGGTTTCTTCACGGTTCTTGTCGAGGGAGATGACTTCAACGAACCGGTTTGCGACGCCGTCCGGGCCATTCTCGACGGCCATATTATCCTCTCGCGCGAATTGGGGGCCGCCGGGCATTACCCCGCCATCGACGTGCTTCAGTCCGTCAGCCGCCTCGCCTCCCAGGTGGCTACCCCCGACCAGAAGGTCTGGTCCCAAAAAGTGAGGGAGGCGATGGCGGCCTACCAGCGCGCCCAGGACCTCATCCTCCTCGGCGCATACACCGCCGGCTCCAACACCAGGCTCGACGCCGCAATCCGCGTTCGCCAGGAGTTGGAAGATTTCCTCAAGCAGGATTCCCACCTCAAGAGCACTCGCGAGGAAACCCTCACCCGGCTCGAGAGGCTCGCTGCCGCCCTTGCCCTATGAAGCGGTTTCACTTCCAACTGCAAACGGCCCTCGAGTGGCGCCGCCGGAAAATGGATCTGGAACAGGCCCGCCTTGCCGCACTCGAAGCCCGCGGGCAGGAGTTAACCTCCGCAATGTCCGATTTGCAGAAAACCTGGAGCCAGTCGCGCGAACTCGTGCTGTCCAGCCCCGCCATCAGCGCCTCGGATCTCGCCGCTCTCGAAGCCTACCGCCAATCCGTGGACCGCCAACAGCACCAATTCGACAATGAATCCGCGCGCCTTGCCGTCGCCATCGCCGCGCAGCAAAAAACGCTCCTCGAAGCATCGCGCGAATTCCGGCTCCTCGAAAAACTCCGGGAGCGCCGCTTCACCGGGTGGAAGCGTTCCGCCATGGCGGAATTAGAAGCCGAGGCGGGAGAACTCTATCTGGCCAAATGGACTCCACCGGAGGATGATTTGGAATGAGAAGGGAATGGGGTGGGTAGTGGGATTTGAACCCACGACATCTGGAACCACAATCCAGCGCTCTACCGGCTGAGCTATACCCACCGCGAACAACCAAAGTATACCACGGCGTGCAAGTGCTTGCTGGCGCAAGACACCCTTAACCAGCGCCGCTCGCAAAACAATTGTACGCATTTTTGTTCCAAACAACTTGACCCTTCTCCGTTTTTGCGCTATCCCTAAACTAAGCGAATTGAGTTCCACCTCCCCCGCAACCGCTCCATTCGCCGCCGGCCGTCCACCCCGGCTCCCCGGCAGCGCGCCCTCCCCTCAGAAATCGCTCAATTCTTCCCTCGGAAAAGCCACTCGCAGCGCGTTGAGCACCGCTGCCAGGTCGATCAGTTCCTGCGCCACCGCTCCCCCGATGGGCGGAAGCTGTCCCATCACGGCCAACACCATTCCAGCCATGCTCAAGGCCATGCCGCCGAGCGCGCTTTGCAGGGCAATCACCCGCATGCGCCCTCCGATGTGAACCAGTTCGTCCACTTTCTGAAGAGTCGCTTCCAGCACCACCGCATCGCCGGCCTCGGCGGTGATGTCGCTATGCGTTCCCAGCGTCACTCCAACCGTGGCCACGCGCATCGCCGGCGCATCGTTGATGCCGTCACCCACATA
>JADLBG010000143.1 GCA_020847895.1 Bryobacterales bacterium | reverse complement strand
GTCACTGTCACGGTGCGCCAGCCCGACGGAAAGACCTCGGCCGGCGCGGTATTCGCGATTGGCGAGGCGCTCAAGATCACCAGCAACACGCCGCTGCCGGCTGCGATCAAGGATTCCACATATCAGTTCGCCTTCACCGCCAGCGGCGGAGCGCGCCCATATCAGTGGCGGCTCGCCTCCGGCTCCACCAAACTGCCCGATGGCCTGACACTGGCCGCGGACGGCACGCTTTCCGGCAAGCCTTCGGCCGCGGCGTCGTTCCCGTTCACCGTGGAAGTGGTGGACGCCACCAACACCGCCGTCAGGCAGGACGCCACGCTCGTGGTCGACAGCCGGGATTTGGGCATCACTTCCACTTCGCCGCTCCCACCCGCCACCGCCGGCGCGCCGTATTCCTTCATCATGAAGTCGAATGCGCGGGCCGCCTTGCAATTAGCATGGTCGGTGGTGGAGGGCGCGCTTCCCGCGGGGCTGGCCCTCAACGCCGATACGGGGGAAATCAGCGGCGTCCCGGAGGAGCCGGCCGACCCCGGGACAGCCACGGCGGCAGCCAAGTCCTCACGCAGCGCCTCCGTTCCCGTGGATTTCACCTTCCGCATCCAGGTAGCCGCCACGGACCGTAATCCGTTCCGCAAACAGTTCGCGCTGACTGTGCTTCCGGCGCAGGGGGGATTCCGCATCATTACACCCTCCCCGCTTCCGGACGCCACCAAGGATCATCCCGTTCACTTGCAGATTGCGGCGGCCGGCGGAAAGGCGCCGTACAGCTTTGCGCTGCAGGGAACGCTCCCCGCGGGTGTCACCTTCAGCCCCACGGGAGTCCTGGATGGAACGCCCACCGCGCTGGGCTCTTCCGGCTTCACGGTCACGGCGACCGATGGCGCGCAACAGCAGGCTTCACAAGCCTACCAGTGGCGTGTCATCGACGGGGCGAATGGGCCCATCATCAGCAGCGGACCGCTGCTGCCCGTCTCGGCTTCCGGACGCCCGATTGACGTATTGGTGGAAGCGGTTCAGGGAACGCGTCCCTTTGCGTGGTCCATCATCTCCGGCACGCTTCCGGGCGGCATTACGTTTGATCCGCCCACGGGCCGTCTCACCGGCGCTACCGCCCAGGAGGGGCTGTTCCGCTTCACCGTGAAAGTGACGGACGCCAACGGCCGCATCGACCAGCGCGTGCTGGGACTGCCCATCACGGCGACCGGCGAACCGCTCACCATGGTGACCGCGGCGCTGCCTCCAGCCACGCTCGGCGTGGCCTACTCGCTCGCGCTTCAGGCAAGCGGCGGGAAGGCGCCGTATGAATGGAGCCTCGCTTCCGGCAGCCTCCCCGCGGGACTGCGGCTTTCCGGTGATCAGATCACCGGCGCGCCCACCGATCCCACGCCGGCCGCCATCACGCTCCGCCTGCGCGATGCCTTCGGGTTCGTGGTGAACCGCGACTTCAATCTCGCGGTGAACATCGCCACGCTGCCTTCCGCGCGGATTACGGGCCTGTCCGATAGCATCAATCCCGGGCAGCAGCCCACTCTGGGGCTGCAATTGGATTCGCCCTATCCCGTGGAGATCACCGGCCGGCTCGATCTCACGTTCACCGCCATCCCGGATGCCCCCGGAGTGGAACCCGGCCTCATGTTCAGCACCGGCGGGCGTACCGTCTCCTTCCGCATCCCCGCGGGCCAGACCGCGGCCATCTTCCCGCGGATGCCCCTCGCCTTCCAGGCAGGCAGCGTTTCCGGAACCCTCACTCTGCATCCGACGTTCCTTGTTGCGGGAACCGAAGTGATCCCGTCCAACCGTCCGGACCGCAGCGTCCGCATCGAACCGGCGCCTCCGGTGATCAGCACGGTGACTCTTGAACGGCGTAGCGGCGGGTTCAACATCGTGGTCACGGGATTCTCTTCCACCAGGGAGTTGTCGGAAATGGTTGTGACGCTGACTCCGGCCACCGGGCGCGAACTGCTCCAGACGCGCTACGTGGTGGCCCTTACCGATGTGTTCAAGAAGTGGTACGCGAGCCAGGATTCCTTCGCCTTCGGAGGCCAGTTCCAGTTGACGGTTCCCTTCGATGGCGACGCCACCGCGGTGCAATCGGCCGCCATTCGCCTGCGCAACAGCGCGGGTGAATCCGAAGAGCGGCGCACGAATTAAACACGCCCTCAACCGGCGGCGCGGCTCGGGCCCGGCCGCCTGTCGAATTCCGGGCGGCCGGGGTGGTACAACAGCGATATGCGCTTTCCGCCTATCTTCGTCTGTTTGCTCACGCCTGTGGCGGCGTTCGCGGCGGATGCTTTGCCTGCCCGCTACTTCCGTCTCATGGAGGCAGGGACGGCCCGCGTGGAAGCAAAGCTCAAAGCCACTCCCGGCGCGGACCTGAAGACGCTGGAAGCCGAGGCTTCGTGGCGGCACTTCCCCTACGCGATTCTCGCGCCCGCGGTGCTCTACGCGAAGCAGCACCGGGATAACCCGCATTATCACGACAAGCACCTGCTGGAATTCGCCATTCAGATCGGCGACATGCTGGCAGACGAGAGCGAGAAGGGCACGTTCGAACCGCGGCTCGACAGTGACTGGGATACGTACATGTGGCTGGATGCCTACCGCCTGCTGGAGCGCGAACTGGGCATCGAGCGCCGGCAGCGCTGGCAGCGTGAAATCCGAAAGAACATCGCCATGCTGGTTGAGGACACGCGCGATCGTCTGGATTTCGCGTGGTACAACTCGCCCTACATCGGCACATCG
>JADLBG010000142.1 GCA_020847895.1 Bryobacterales bacterium | reverse complement strand
CCTACAATAACCACGACCGGCAGACTACGCTGCGGGTCCATGCAACCTCATGATACCATCCGCCCATGTCTTACTACCCGGTGTTCCTGGACTTGCGCGGGAGAGAGGTGCTGGTGGCGGGCGCGGGGAAGGTGGCGCTGAGGAAGGTGAGGGGATTGTTGGAGGCGGGGGCGAAAGTGACCGTAGTGAGCCCGCAATGCGAGGAGGGGTTTGCCGGATTGGAGGTGACGCTGCGGAAGCGGCGGTTCCGTGCATCCGATGTGGCGGACGGCATGGCGCTGGTATTCGCGGCGACGGATGACCGTAAGGTGAACCACGCCGTCGCCCAAGCCGCCGCGCGCAAGAGGGTTCCCGCAAATGTAGCCGATGCGCCGGAGGAGTGCGATTTCCTGGTTCCGGCGCGGTTGCGGCACGGTGATGTGCAGATCGCGATTTCCACCGGGGGACGGAGTCCGCGCCTGGCGAGGGGGCTGCGGGAGAAATTGGAGAAGGCATTGGGGCCATCAACCAACGGAAACTCCTGATGGCCGGCGGAGGCTGCGGCCGTCAGGAGGGCGAGCCCCGCTGCTTTCGGACGAACCAGCAAATTGGCCCCGCCGCGATCACGGCCAGATAACCCCATTTCACCATCGCTTCATAGAACCACGCTCCGAGGAACCGGTTCTCGTCGCTCAGAAGAACCGGGTCTCCACGCCGCAGCAATTGATGGCTTACCATGGATGGCCGCAAGCGGGCGGCGATGCCGCAGGTGGGGTCGTCGGCGAGGTAATACTCGTAGGTGAAGAGCTTGAGCGTCAGCGCGGCAACAGCCGCAACAAGCCAGATACGTTTGGGTCTCATGGTCCGCTGAGCCCCACGTCGCCCCGGATTCCGGGAATCAGTTTGTAGAGCTCTTCGCCCGGGCACTCGGTGCTGGGCTTGTAGTCCTTGTGGCCGCCGAGTTTCTTGATGGTGGGAAAGCTCGTCATCAGGGTCTTGATCAGCGACTTCACATTGTCCAATTGCACCTTGGTCGGGTCGTCGTCGGAATCCCACCACTGGTGTTCGAAGTCGCCCATGACGAGGATGCCGATCTTGCCGGTGTTGGCCTTCTCCACGTGGGAGCCCTTGAAGGCGAGGTTGCGACCTTCGTAGATCCTGCCCTTGAGATTCACCATGTAGTGGTAGCCGACATCGTCGTAGCCCTTGGGACCCATATGCTCGGCTTCGATCTTGGCCGGGTCCTGTTCCCCCGAGTTGCCGGAATGGTGCAGGGTGACAATCTCGTAGTCCCAGTCCAAATCCATCTTCGAATAGTTTGGGGTCTTCTTGCCGTAGACAACGCGCGGAAAAACTCCCGCCGTGGTGATGATGTTGTCGATCACCTTGCGCTTGTTGGGCACACGGATCACATACTTGGCGCCGGTGGGGAAGCCGGCGCGGGCGAAGGAGGAGTAGGGGATGTTCGGAGTGCCGCCGTCGTCCAGGATATCCACGATATCCACTTTTCCGGCGGTGATGGCTGGTTCCTTCAAGTAGATTTCGCCGAAGAGATTGGTAGTGTACCACGCCTCCGTTCCGCCGGGGAGCCGGAGCTTCACTTTGAGGGAAGAGAATCCGTAGAATCCGCTGCCTTCAGCCTCATAGACGGTCAGTTTCCATTCCACGGGAGGAGGCGGCGGGGGCGTGACGGGCGCCGGCGCCGGAGGAGGCTTCGGGGGAGCCCATTCCGCGATGCTGAAGCTGGTAACTTCGAGCGGCCAGCCGGTGCGGTCGTGGTAGAAGCTGACGGTAATCTTGACCATCTCCCCGGTTTTGGCTTTCGGGTGGGTCATTGAATAGCGGGTGTGGAAGGCGAATACCGGATCATGGGACGGTTGCCAGAGGCCGGAGGCCTTCACCCCGAAATTGCGGCTTACGGCGTCGACGACGCGATGATAGAAGTCCACGTCGTCATCCTGCCAGGCCACGTTGAAGGTTGCGGTCCTGTAGCCCATACACTTAACGTGCGATTTATGGGGCGGTTTCTTGCAGGCATGAGAGATTTTTTTTGACCGGCGCCGGCGCACGCCGCCTCTGCCACCCCGCGGGGCACAGTGGGGGGATGGTGAATGGGGGATGGTGTATAGTGATTGTCACCAGCAGGACTTAAGAGGGGGTATCCCATTCATGTGCCGTTCCCTACGCCGCCGGACGTTCCTGTCCGGACTCGCCGCTTTGTTCCCCGCACGCCACCTGTGCTCGCAAACCACCAACGCCGATCCGCAACTGGCGTCATCCATAGCCGGTGCGGCGAACGCACTCATCGCCGCGCTGCGGCCGGAATTGCTAAGCCGGTTGGAATTCTCTTTCGAAGATCCGGAACGCAAGGACTGGAGCAACGTTCCGCACTTCGCGCATCCGCGCAAAGGGGCGCGGCTGGGCGATTTCAACTCCAAGGAGAGTAGGGCCGCGCACAACCTGATCAGTTCCATCCTATCGGGCCAAGGCTACGGGAAGGCGCTTGCGATCATGGAACGCGATGAGTTTCTCGGCGAGAACAGCCTCACCCCCGTGGCCGAGGCGCGAGAGGGTACGAAGAACTCCTCCGGACGGTTTGGCTCAGAATTCTACTTCCTCGGGGTGTTCGGCAAGCCTGGATCCGCCGCGCCCTGGGGTGTCCAACTCGACGGCCATCACCTTGCCGTGAATGTGACGGTGGTCGATCATCGTGTAACGGTCACTCCGGCGTTCCTCGGCGCGGAACCGGCGATCATTCCGTCCGGCCGCCACGCCGGCTGGGAGGTGCTGGGAGGTGAATCCGCAAAGGGATTTGCTCTTCGCCATTCGCTCACTCCCGCGCAAGCGCGCCTGGCCGTACTCGCGGAAACCGTTCCGCAAGGTATCTTCACGGGCCCAGGCCGCGAGGATGCGTTGAAGACTCCGGCGGGAGTTGCCTCATTTAGAGGAAGCCAGCGGGACTTGCTGGAATCACTGGTGGAAGAGTATCTCGGCAACATCCCTGCCGGCGTTGCCTCGGAATACCGCAAAGCGATTCAGAAAGCCGGATTTGACAGCCTGCATTTTGCCTGGATGGGTGAAGCGGAGGCCGGCAAGCCAGCCTATTACCGTATTCATTCCCCTGCCCTGCTCATCGAGTACGAAAACATGCTGCCGCTCAACCCGGCCTCGGGCAAGGGCGCCAATCACATCCACACGGTACTGCGCATACCCGGCAACGACTTCGGCCGCGACTGGCTGCGGCAACACCATCAGGAGAACAGCCACGCCGGGCAGGGGGACAGCCACGCCGGGCGGTAATCCTGACGGCGCTCACTCATAGCGCAACGTGATCATGGGGTCCACCTTCGCGGCTCGCCGTACCGGTCCGCAGGCCGCCGCCAGCGCGACTCCCGCGACAATCCCGATGGCGAGTATGGCGACCCACGAGTCCGTCGGGGCCACGCCGTAGACAAACGAGGCAAGCAGTGCGCGCCAGGTCCATGAGAATGCCAAACCAATGGCAATACCGAGCCCCACCATGAATGCGACACGGCTGATGACCGTGCGCACAATTTGACCGCGGCCGGCCCCAAGCGCGAGGCGGATGCCGATCTCCTTCGTGCGGCGTGTGACTGTGTGTGAGGCAACGCCGTAAATACCAACGGCCGCCAGCAATGCGGCCATTATGCCGAAGAATCCGCCGAGAGCCGCCACCAGACGCTCCCGCGAGAGGTGGTAATTGATTTCCGTCTCGATAGTGCTGATCTGAAACACCGGCAGGCTGGGGTCGAGGTCAGCGATCTCTTTGCGAATCACCGCAGCCACAGTACCGGCGTCACCTGCGATGCGAGCCTGGATCGTCATTTGCTGCCAGCGGTCCGGTCCGAGTTGGGCGTACGGAATGTACCAATATGGCTTGGCGCTCTCGTGCAGATCAGCGTACTTGCTGTTCCCGACGACACCCACAACTTCGATGTCCGCATGCCCATTCCAGCCGATCCGCCGGCCGAGTGGGTTACCCCCGCCGAAGTAATGTTGCGCAAACCGCTCGTTGATGATGGCGATCTTCGGCGCGTTCGGACCGTCCCTCGCGGTAAAGTCTCTGCCGCGGAGAAGGGGGATCCCGAGCGTCTGAAAGTATGCTGGGGCGACCACGTTCCGCACCGGCCAGGCCTCCGGGTAATTCTCTTCCGCCTTCGATGTGTATCCCTCCACCGTGATGCGCATGGCGCCGACAGCGAACGTCGGTCCCAGCGGATTGTAGCGGGCAAGGCTTACCGACTGCACCGCCGGCAAACCTGCTACCCGCGGCAACAGTTGATCGAAGAACTGATGCGCCTGCTCCGGCCGGTAGCGGCCGTTCAACGGATCGACGGACACCATCAGCAATTTGTCCGTAAGGTATCCGGGATTCTCCGTCAGCAATTTCCCCAGACTGCCGATCAAGGTGGCGGCTCCGAGAACGAGGAACAGGGATAAAGCGACCTGCCCGGCCAGCAGCAGATTCCGGAGCGACCAGCGACGGCCGAGAGCCGTAACGGATGGCTCGCTCTTCAACGCCGGTGAAACCTCCTGCCTCGCCGCTCGCGCGGCTGGGGTCAAGCCGAACAGCAGTGCTGTCACGAAACACATGCCCGCGAGAAACAGGAATGTGCGTAGAGTGAAGCCGGATCCAATCTCCACGGGAACCACACGCGGAAAGCCGCCCGCCGGGACAAAGGAAGCGATCAGGCTCGATGCCCAACCGGCGAATAAAGCGCCGAGCAAAGCGCCGAATACGGAGAGCAGCAGGCTCTCCACAAGAAACAGCCGCAGGATCTGGCCGCGGCTCGCGCCGAGGGCCAGGCGGACCGCCGTTTCGTGCCGGCGCCGCTCGGCCTGTGAGAGGAGGAGTCCCGCGAGGTTCACACAGGCGGCGAGCAGCACGATTCCAGCCATCATGAAGACAATCCACAGTGGTTTCGCGTAGGTCCTGTTGAGCCCGTAGAGCCCGTGGTTGGCTTCCTTCACTTCCAGAACCACATTTCGGGAGAGAAACCTGCCGGCTGTGCTTCCGGCAGGAATTGCGCCTTCTCCTGCTCGCGCGCGGCGTACAGGGGACGCAGGTAAGCTTCGGCTTGCACCCGGCTAACCCCTTGCCTCAAGCGCCCGATGACAATGACCGCCGAGTCCACTTGCCGCTGCCGCTCATTCACAGGCGCGGGCTGCCCGCTGAGCGGCAGGCGGAACTCCGGCGTGTAGCCGGGATTCAAGCCGTAGAACCGCGGGGGAGTCACGCCGATGATCGTCATAGGACGGGAATCGACGCGAATCATCTTGCCGATGACGGCCGGATCCCCTCCAAACCTCCGGCGCCAGGCTCCGTAACTGAGAACGGCCACGCTTCCGGATCCGTTCGCATCATCGGCAGGCTCAATCACCCGGCCCAGGAGGGGCTGGATTCCAAGCATGGAAAAGTAGTTGCCCGAGACATATTCACCCGACGCTATCTCCGGGACCCCATTCGCCTCCACGGTGAAGCGCTGGAAGACTCGCGTGGCGGCTACATCCGAGAGTACCTGTGTCGCGCGCTGAAACGCTTCATAGTCTCGAATGGAGCAATTGGGTTGATCCTTAAACCGGGGAGTGGACCAGGTCAGAGTAATCAACCGCTTCGAATCCCGTACCGGGAGATCGCGCAGGAGCAGTTGATCGGCTAACGAGAATAATGCCGTGTTCCCGCCAATGCCGAGCGCAAGGGTAAGGACGGCGACCGCGGTGAATTCCGGGTTCCCGCGGAATACCCGAAGGGCGAAGCGGACATCCTGAACGAATGTCATCCGGTTATCTCCTGATGAACTGGCAGCAGTGAGAGCAAGCACGCAAAGCGCCACACTGGAACCTGGTTATTCCAGACAGGATGATGTGAATCCGGGCGGGCGCTGTCCGCTTTTGGGATTCGAGTGTTCGCGCGCGTAAGAACTCGCCTGGCCGTTATTCCACGCGGTAGTTCGGGGCTTCCTTGGTGATGATGACGTCATGGACGTGGCTTTCGCGCAATCCGGCGAAGGTGACGCGGAGGAAGCGGGCGCGTTCCTGTAATTCGGGGATCGTGGAGCAGCCGCAGTAGCCCATGCCGGAACGGACGCCGCCGACGAGTTGAAAGACCATCTCCGAGAGCGGGCCCTTATAGGGGACACGGCCTTCGATGCCTTCGGGGACGAGTTTG